>JARGNS010000120.1 GCA_029213105.1 Planctomycetota bacterium | reverse complement strand
AAGCCCAGCGAGCGGGTGCAGTCGGGCGAGGAAGCCGAGATCCGCGAACTGGCACGCCTGGGCGAAGAGGGCGGCCACATCGATCCCGAGGAAGCCGAGCTCATCCGACGCGTGTTCCGCCTCGACGACATCGCCGCGGAAGACGTGATGACGCCGCGACCGCTCATCAAGGCGCTGAAGGCGGACGCCCCCATCGGCTCCATCCGTGACGACATCCTCGCGGCTCGCCACTACCAACTGCCTGTGTACGAGGAGGACCTCGACAAGGTCACCGGCGTGGTCACCCTGCGTGACCTGCTCGCGGCGCTCGCACGCGACGAAGAGCACATCACGGTGGGAAGCCTCCAGCGTGCGCCGCTCTTCCTCCCCACGTCCCGCAAGGTCGATGACGTCATGCGGGATCTGCAGGCCGACCACGGCGGTCTGGCGGTCGTGATCGACGAGTACGGCGTCACCGAGGGCATCATCTCGATGGACGACCTCGTCGAGGAACTCGTCGGCGAGGCGATCGACGAGAACGATCTACGCGAGGGGCGCGTGAAGCGCCTCTCGCGCGACGTGGCCCTCGTGCACGGCCTCACGCGCGTGCGTGACGTGGCCCGCTTCCTGCACGTCCAGGTCAAGTACGAGAACCTCGACGAAGAGAACAACACGATCACGGGCCTCCTTCAGGAGCGCCTCGAGCGCATCCCGACCGCCGGCGACGAGATCACCGTGGGCGGCCTCCTGACCTTCAAGGTGCAGGACGCCGACGAGCGCACGGCCCTGCGCGTCATGGTCCGTCACGAGCGCCCCGCGTCCTCCTGAGGGGGCCGACCCACCGGCATCCCCGGCCTCGCGTACCCTGGACACCATGACGTCGCCGCCCGAGCCCAGCCCCGCCATGGCCGACGTCGTGCGCGCGCGCCTCGATCGCCGCGCCCTGCTGGCCGGGGCCGCCGCCGGGGCCGCGCTGCTGGGCCTGCCGCGGTTCCTCGCGGCGGACGAAGGCCTGCGCCGCCGGCCCCCGTTTCGCTTCGCGCCGCGTCCGCTGAAGATCCTCGACGACCATCACGTCGCAGCCGGGCACCGGGCCGAGGTCCTCATCCGCTGGGGGGATCCCGTCCTGGCGGGTGCGCCCCCGTTCGACCCCGCCGCCCTGACGGCCGCGGGCCAGGCGCGCCAGTTCGGCCTCGGCAACGACTTCACGAGCTTCCATCCCCTGCCGCGGGGCTCGCGCAACTCCACGCATGGGCTCCTGTGCGTCAACCACGAGTACACCAACGCCCGCTTCCTCTGGTCGGACGAGACGCGCTACGGCAGCCGCAAGCCGGAGCGCATCGCCGTCGAGATGGCCGCCCACGGTCAGTCGGTGATCGAGGTGCGCAAGACCAAGGCGGGCTGGCAGGTCGTGCCGGACAGCCCCTACGCACGCCGCATCACCGCGACCACCCCCATGGACCTGGCCGGGCCGGTACGCGGGCACGCACGCGTCAAGACCAGCGCCGACCCCACGGGCACGCGCGTCCTCGGCACCCTGTGGAACTGCGCCGGAGGCACGACCCCCTGGGGCACCGTGCTGTCGGCCGAGGAGAACTTCGAGAACTACTTCCTCTGCCCGCCCGGCACGGGGGGAGCGGAAGCCCGCAACCATGCGCTCTACGGGTTGGGAGCCATGCCCGGCGGCCTGCCCGCCCTGGCATGGCATCACGCCGATCCGCGCTTCGATGTGCGCCGCGAGCCGCACGAGCCCAATCGCTTCGGCTGGGTCGTCGAGTACGACCCCTACGATCCCACCTCCCGGCCGGTCAAGCGCACGGCCCTCGGACGGTTCAAGCACGAGAGCGCCACGGCGGTTCTCAACCACGACGGGCGCGTCGTGATCTACAGCGGCGACGACGAGGAGTTCCAGTTCGTCTACCGCTTCGTCTCGAAGGGGCGCTTCGACCCCGCGAAGCCGCAAGCCCACCAGGGCCTGCTCGACCACGGCACGCTCTCGGCCGCACGGTTCGACCCCGATGGCTCCCTGCACTGGCTGCCCCTGATTCATGGACAGGGGCCCCTCGTGGCCAAGAACGGGTTCCGCGATGCAGGGGACGTGCTGCTTGAGACGCGCCGCGCCGCCCGCTTGCTGGGCGCCACGCCGATGGACCGCCCCGAAGACATCGAGGTCGACGCACGCACGGGCCGCGTCTACGTCGTCATGACCAAGAACAGGTTCCGGACGGCCACCCAAGTCGATGCGGCCAACCGGCGTGCGTGCAACGAGCACGGCCATGTGCTCGAGCTGACCCCGCCCGACGCGTCCGGCACGCCGCCCGTGGCCGGGGCCGCGCCGGGCGACCATGCGGCAGGCACCGCACGCTGGGACCTGTTCCTGCTCGGCGGCGCCCCCACCCAGGGGCGGCCGAACAACCCGGACAACCTCGTGTTCGATCCGAGCGGCCGCCTGTGGATTGCCACGGACCAGGGCCGCGAGCAAGCACGCAACGGCTGCCCGGATGGGCTCTGGGCTTGCGAGACGGACGGCCCGCGGCGGGGCACGGCCACCCTGTTCTATGCCTGCCCCCGCGGCGCCGAGCTCTGTGGACCGACGTTCACCCCGGACGGGCGAACCCTCTTCGTCTCGGTGCAGCATCCCGGCCAGGGCCGTCACCCCGACGGGCGCGCGACACGTCGCGACGACCCGGCCACGCGCTGGCCGGACTTCGTCGAGGGCCAGCCCCCGCGCTGCAGTGTCGTCGCCATCACCCGGCCGGACGGCGGCCGTGTCGGCGGCTAGCCCGGCTGTGGCATGAACACAGGTTGCAGCGTGCGGACACCCGATCGCCATCCGGGCCGCCGGACGACACGCGCGGCACGCACCAACCGGGCTCGCTAGACCAGCACGCCGGTGAGCAGCAGGGTCGCGACCACGACCGCCATCGCCAGCCGATACCACCCGAAGATCGCAAGACCGTGGCGCTGCAGGTAGGCGACCATCCAGTGCACGGCGAGCAGGGCGCTGACGAAGGCGAAGCAGAGGCCGACGACGAGCGCCGGCGGCGAGTAGGCATCCATCATGGTGCTGCCGTGGCGCATGCCGTCGTGCAGCGTCGCAGCCGAGAGGGTCAGCAAGCCAAGCAGGAAGCTGAACTCCACGGCGGCGGCCAGGGACAGCCCCGCCAGCACGCCCCCCACGATCGTGACGAGTGAGCGACTGACGCCGGGCCACATGGCCACGCACTGCACGACGCCGATCACGAACGCCATGCGCAGGGTCATGTGCGCGAGGTCCAGGCCGGCCATCTCGCGCCCTTCTCGACGCCACGACACGACCAGGATGGCCGCGCCCCCCACGGCCCAGGCCAGCACGACCGGCCACGGTCCGAAGAGGTGCTCCTTGATCGCGTCCGAGAAGAGCAGGCCGATGACCGCGGCCGGCAGGAATGCCACCAGCACGTTGCGCAGCAGGCGGCTCCCGGCGGCGTCGCGCCCCACGAGGCCCAGGACCATGGAGCGCACGCGCCCGAAGTAGAGGGCCAGTACGGCGAGGATCGCCCCGAGCTGGATGCAGATGGCGAACGCATCCGCGGCGGCCTTGGCCTCGCCCCCCGCACGGCCGATGCCCATGAGCCGCTGGGTGACCAGCAGGTGGCCGGTCGAGCTCACGGGCAGGTACTCGGTCAGTCCCTCGACCGTCCCGAGCACGGCAGCCTGCCAGAGCGACATGCCTTCCGCATCGCGGGCGTCGGTCGACGGCGCAAGGGCCACGACGAGCACGCCGATCCCCAGGGCAAGGACGACGAGCAGGAGCCAGGCACGACGAGACATCCCGGCACGCTACCGCGGCGCGCTCACCTTCAAGCGCTTGGATCCCTCACGGACCTCCAGGAACCGGTCGACGGGCACGTCGTCGAACACCTGGACGGAGTGCTCGGCATTCGGCCAGCGGACCTCCAAGCGCTCGATCGTCGTGGCCTTGCCGAGACCGAAGCAGGCCTCCGGCGGATCCTGGTGGTTGGCAAGCCCACTGCCCGCGCGGATCTCGCGCATGCGGGTGACGCCGCCCGCCGTGACGAGGATGCGTGCCCCCACGCCGCTGCGGTTCGCACCGCCCTTGCCCTTGCCGCGTAGGCGGACGTTGAGCCAGTGGTTGCCCGAGCGGTTGCCGATGTCATTGCGGAAGAGCCCCACCTCGTTGACCGCGATGCCGCCCATGAACTTGTCGCGATGCGCCTTGTTCAAGCGCATGAAGGAGCGGCCCGCCAGGATGTCGACGTCGCCGTCCCGATCGAAGTCCCCAATCGAGATGCCCCCGCAACCCTCCCAGTCGAAGCCGGCGATCTTGGTGACTTCCTCCCAGTCGCCATCCTCCGTCTGCCGGTAGAGGCGCAGGTACTGACCGTCCGGGTAGTCCCCCGAGCCGATCAGCAGATCGAGGCGGCCGTCGTTGTCGGCATCGAGGAACGCCGCGTGGAGATCGCCGTAGTTCCAGCGATCGCCGCTGCGGAACTTCCGCGCCGGCAAGGCCTCACGCACGGTCTTGCGCTCGAAGGCGAAGGCTCCTTCGCTCCCCCGGTTGAACAGGAGTGCCGGCAGATCACTGGCTTCCCCCGCCCAGAAGTGGGCGATCTCCCCGAGGAAGCCGTCGAGATCCCCGTCGTTGTCGAGATCGCCGAGCGCGAGGTCGAACGTGTTGCCGTTGCTGCGGAACGGGCGTTCCGGCGGCCGCCTCACGAAGTCCGGGTACTTGCCGTGGGTGATGGCATCGCCCGCGAAGCCCGTCTCGAGCCCGACATCCGTGAACGTCCCGTCGCCGTTGTTGCGCCAGAGGTAGTTCCACTGGCGGCCGTAGGCCAGCTGCATCAGGTCTTGATGGCCGTCGTTGTTCCAGTCGCCGTGGGTCACGCCGTACGTGGGACGCGAGAACTTCAACACCCCCCGCCCCCCCTTCGGCGGCAGGGTGGATCCGGTGAACGGCTGCGGCGAGGTCATCAGCCCAGCCGCCTCGGTCCCATCGACGAAGCCCCCCTTGCCGTCGCCCTTCCAGAGACGGTCCACGCCGCCGCCGACAAGCTGCCCGTACTGGCGGTACTCGCGGCCCTCGTAGAGGTCGAGGGCGCCGTCGGCGTCGACGTCGACAAGCGCCAGGGCCATGGCCGGGCCCACGGCGTCCTGCGCACTGAAGCCCGATGCTGCGGCGCGCGCGAAGCGGCCCTTGCCCTGGCCCAACCAGATGGTGCTGCGAACGCCGGGATCGCAGGCGGCTACGTTCTTCCACGTGCGCCCGTCGAAGTGCTCCCACCAGCCATGCACGCCCCAGACGGCATCCTGGTGGCCGTCGTTGTCGAGATCGGCGAAGTACAGGTAGTGCGGGGCGTAGGTGATGTCCTTGGCCTTGGCCTGGTCGGGCACGCCCCCCTTGCCAAGCGGCACCTTGCGGATCTCGGGGAAGTCGATGCCATGGGTCAGGTGGGCCTCGAAGCGCAGCCCCTTCTTCGAGAGGAAGAACCGCTGGCGGTCGAGGCAGAGATCCCAGTAGCCGTCCCCGTCCAGATCGGTGAAGAGCCCGCCCTTGGCCTTCACCCCGGCCAGCCCCACCGCCGCACTGACGTTCTGGAACCAGGGGGCGGACTCCCCCTCCTCGGCCCGCACGGGGGCGCCGAGTGGCAGGAGCACGAACAGGACCAGCAGGACGATCGCGAGGGTGCGCATGGCCGCCAGCGTACGCCCGGGGACCCAGGGCCCCGGGAGACCGGCGGCCCTTGTGGAAAACCTGGGGAAGAACGTGCCGTCGAGGTCCACAACCCATTTCAAGGCAAGACGTTACGTATTCCACGGCGTCTGTCCCCCCCAGACCCCATCATGGCGGCCCTCGGGAGGATTCCATGGCCGCACGCGTACTCACCGCCGTCCGATCGCACCTCGGCAGGGTCCAGGCGGCCTCCGCGAGCGCACGCGACACGTCCACGGGCGTGGGTGCGGGCGAGTGGCTCATCGCCGGGCTCTGCGCCCTGGCCGTGGTCCTGGCCCTCTTCGTCTGAGCCGACCGGCGCTTCCTCGGGGGCAGCCGGCTCCTCGTCCAGAACCCAGGGGCAGCGCTTCCGGGGCAGCGCTTCCGGGGCAGCGCTTCCGGGGCAGCGCTCATGAGGCAGCGCTTCCGGAGCCAAGGCCGCGGCCCCAGCGGCCACGCCGTCCACCGACAGCGCGCGCGGGGCCTGATCACGGCGGCCCAGGCCGCCCGGGCCCGGATCGAGGCCGCACGCCAAGCCGGCGCGCGAAGCCGGATGGGGAGCCGCCCGTCCTTCGTCGTACCATCCGCCGGTGGCCCACGAACCGCCCTCCCAGCGCAGCCCCTGGATGCGTCTCTCGCAGCGCATCCGACGCTGGCGGGTGCTCGAAGGCGTTGCCGTGCATGTTGCAGTCGGTGGCATCAAGATCATCGCCGCCTTGCCGTCGCGCTGGATCCTCGTGGCCGCGGACGCCCTGGGCAACGCGCTCTCGGTGCTCGACCGGCGCGGCAAGCGCGTCGCCCACGCGAACCTGGACCTGGTGTTCGGCGAGACGAAGACGCGCGCCGCCAAGCAGCGCATCCATCGCCGCTCCTACCGCCAGCTCGTGCGCTCGCTCTTCCTGTTGCTGCATCTGCAACCGATGACGCCCAAGCGCTTCGGGGCGTGGGTGGAGATCCCCGCGGATCTGCGCGACGCGTGGCAGACAAGGCTCCTGCGCGAGAAGGGTGGCGTGCTCGTCTCGGGGCACATCGGCAACTGGGAGTTGATGCTCGGCCTGCGCGTCCTCTTCCAGGACTTCCCGCCCACGGTGTTCCTCGCCGAGCAGATCCCCCACGGCGCCATCAACGACGTGCTGAAGAAGCTGCGCAGTCATGGGGACGTGGTCAGCGCGTTCCGCAAGGGCGGCGCCCGCGCGGTGATCTCGGCCGTCGCCGCGGGCGGTACCGCCGCCGTGCTGGTGGATCGCAACGTGCGCCGCAACCTCGGCGGGATCTTCGCGCCGTTCATGGGCGTGCCCGCGCGCACCTCGCCGCTGCCGGCGTACATCGCGCTGCGCCACGACGTTCCCGTGTTCCCGGTCTTCTGCTTGCCCGCCGAGGGCAACCGCTACCGCATGTGGCTGGGACCGAACCTCGCAGAGGATCTGCCGGAGGGCGACCACGCCGACCGCATGCGCGAACTCCTGACACGCATCAATGCCGTGTTCGAGGAGGTCATTCGCGCGCAGCCCGAGCTCTGGAACTGGACGCTCAAGCGCTGGAAGAGCCGCCCCGAGCAGGAGCTCGGGCGCTACCCCGCCTACAGCGTCTGGGATCCGGACCGCTAACGACGCCACCGGGCGACGCGCGCGTCGGCCCGGTCGGCCAGGTCGTTGAGCCGGGTCTCGAGCTCGAGGCGCAAGGCCTCGAGTCCGGCCCGATCCAGGTCGGGCGGCACGTGGATGGGGCCATCGGCCAGACAGACGGCCCGGGCGCCGGGCAGGGGCACGTGGAACGCGGCCCACGTGCGCGACAGCACCTTGACCGGCGCGTAGGACGTGCGCACGAGCCAGATGGGCCGCCCGGAGGTCTGCGCCAGGTGCAGGATGCCCGGCTTGAGGACACGCGCCGGCGGCCGCGGGCCGTCGACGACGACGGCCACCGACGCGCGCGGGTCCCGCTGCAAGAGGCGCGTGAGCTGCAGCAGGGCCTTGCCCCCACCCCGGGCGGAGGAGCCGCGGATGGCACGTCGAAAGCCCATGCCTTCGGCCGCGGCGCCGGCGAGTCCGCCGTCCCGGCTGGCGCTGGCGAGCGGGTAGGTCTTGCGACGCGGGTTCCAGCGCGAGAAGTAGGCGAAGGTGTGGACGAGGTCCTGATGCCAGACACCGAAGATCACGGGCTCGTCGCTGCGCAGGAGCGCCAGGAAGCGCTTGTCGTGCTCGAAGAGGAACGTGCCGAACGCGAACGTGCGGTACCAGCGCAGGAACCCGACGATCAACGCGTGCGTGATCGGGTGGCTCAGGAGGTTCTTGCGGGCTGCCATGATGGGCGCGAACCGTGGGACATGGGGCCTGCCTGGCGCCGGGGACCTCTCGGCGCCGGAGCCAACCTGCCGCAGGGTCAGTCGTTAACGCGTTCCTGGAACTCGCCGGTGCTGGTGCTGATGCGCACCTTGTCGCCTTCGCGGATGTGGGCGGGCACCTTGACGACCACGCCCGTTTCGAGCGTGGCGGGCTTCATGACGTTGTTGACCGTATCCCCCTTCACGGCGGGCTCGGTCTCCTTGACGATCAACTCGACCTTCGCGGGAAGGGCCAGGCCGATGGCGGAGCCGTCGTGGAAGGTGACTTCGACTTCCTCGTTCTCCTTCACGTAGTGCATGGCTTCGCCGAGGATCTCACGGTCGAGGCTGTACTGCTCGTAGCTCTCGAGGTCCATGAAGACCGGACCGGTCTGGGCGTCGTCGTAGAGGTACTGCGCCTTGCGCGTATCGAGCCAGGCCCCTTCGACGTCTTCGTTCGAGGCGAAGCGCTCGGTGATGTGACCGCCGGTGCGCATGTTGCGCATCTTCACCTGGACGAAGCCGCGCTTGTTGCCCGGGGTCCGGTGGGTCACTTCGACGGCCTGCCAGAGGTCGCCCTTGTGCTTGATGAAACTGCCTCGACGGATGTTCGTTGCGTCCATGGCGGCAGTCTACTGCCGCAGCCCGCAGCGCCCAATGTCGGCGTGCGCCGAGCTTCCCGTCCACGGGGGATCGCCCGCGCGGCCCCGAGCCCGCGACGCGGCCGGGGTCAGCCCCCCTGCTCGCTCGGCACCGGGTTGCCCGGGGGCGTCCCGGAGGGCCGGCCCCAGGGGACCGCTGCCGAGGCGCCGCCCGCAGGGCATGCAGGCGCGCGCAACGACGCCAAGACCAGCGCGCACCCCACGTGGCGCGGGGGAACCTCGGGGGCGGCGCCCCGGAGGTCGGCGCGGCCGCGCCGCCCAGACGGCGCGCGGGAGCGCGCAACGACCCGGGTGCAGGCG
>JARGNS010000119.1 GCA_029213105.1 Planctomycetota bacterium | reverse complement strand
CCGGTGACGCCCCAGGCCGCCTTCGTGGCGGTCCCGGCCTCGAGCCAGCCCGCGCGACGCACGGCGTCGTCCGCGTCCGGCAGCACCGCGAGGTCGCCTGCATGCTGGTAGTCGAGGATCGCGCGCTTGGACCACGCGTAGTGCGCCTCGGAGCCGTGGCGGTCCAGGTGGTCCGAGAGCAGGTTCGTGACGAGCGCCACCTGCGGCGAGCGCCGTGCGCGATGCGCCCAGAACAGCTGGAACGACGACAACTCGAGCACGACCCGGTCGTCCGGCTGGATCGCATCCAGGCTGCCGACGAGGGACGCACCGATGTTCCCGCCCAGGTGCACGGTGTGCCCGGCGGCGCGCAGCATGGCCGCCAGCAGGGTCGAGGTCGTGGACTTGCCCTTCGTGCCCGTGACGCCGAAGACGGGGGCGCGGCTGCGGGCGAGCACGATGTTGATCTCGGTGGTGACCGGGATCCCGCGTGCCTCCGCGGCCGCGAGCACCGGGTGTTCGAAGGGGATCGCGGGATTGACGAGCACGATGTCGCAGCCGTCGAGCAGGGGCTCCGTCTGGGGGCCGAAGACGAGCCGCGCGCCGAGAGCCTCCGCCGCCGCCGCCGACGCCTCCAGGCTCTCGCGCGGGGCCGTATCGGAGACGAGCACGTCCGCGCCCTCGCCGCAGAGGAAACGCACCGTCCCGAGGCCCCCGTCGAAGCGGCCGAGGCCCAGCACCAGTGCGCGCCGACCTGCGAAGCTCTCGGTCTCGCGCGCCCCGTCCGACGTCAACGGACGAACTCGGGAGCCTGGCGATCGGGCGTGCCGGGCTCGGCGACGGCTTCGTGCGTCTCCCGCCGCAGGTCGCGTGCGCTCTGCATGATCTTCTCGACGCGCTGCTCGATGTTGCCCGTCTCCAGCGGCTTCATCGGTACGACCCGTCGGAAGTTGCGCGTGCCCCCGAAGACCTCGTAGGGCAGGTCGACGATCGGGTACCCATCGATCTGCGAGGCCACGCGCACTTGCGTGGCGACCGACTCGTACCCGCGCTTCTCCAGCCGCACGTCCCAGTAGCCGTACTGCGGGAAGGGGATGGTGACCGGGGTGGTGCCGGCCTGCTTCTCGCCATTGACCCAGATCTCGGCCCCGGAGGGGTTGCTGTCGATGGTGACGCGGCGCTGCATGGCGCAGCCCGTGCACAGTGTCGCGGCCAGGAGCAGCAGGACGAGTCGGGGGCGGGGCAGGGCGCGGAGCATGCCCTGTGGTGTAGCACGCCTACCCGGGAGCGGAGAGTCCGCGTAGCGCCACGAGGCCCGCCGTCTGTCCCTGCGGCTTGCGACGGGCGGCGCGCCGGATCGCCTGGGCGATGGGGGCGGCCCGCTTGAGCCCGCGGCGCTCGATGTAACCCGCCAGATCCAGCTCGCTGCGCAGCTCGAACTCGTGGTCCAGCGGCCCCGTGAACTCGCAGTTCGACGCGTCGTAGTCGTTGCAGGTGCGCATGTGATGGGGGTAGATCGCGCAGGCGTTGTCGGGCCGCAGATGCGAGCAGGGGGTCTGGACATGCAGGCACCAGCCGTCCTCGTCCTTGCTGACCATCGAGCCCTCGTGGGCCAGCCACCAGCGCATCTCGTCCCAGTCGTCCCGCGAGCGGGGGCCGGGGATCTCGACCGTGATGTAGCGGCAGCAGCGTGCGCCGCAGTCCTGGGTGCAGATCGAGAACTGGTCCTTCTTCGGCGGGCGGCCCATCGCGTGCTCCGGCGTGGCTGGCGTCGTTCCGTATCGTGCAGGCCCAGGGGTACAATCCGCAGCCCATGACGCAGGACCCCGCCCCCGCCCGGCCGACCGTGGACCTCGACAAGCCCCTGCTCGCGCAGGTCGGCGCGCTCGGGTCGGCCTACGACGCGTGGGTGCACAAGAGCATCGGACCGACGACCGCGGAGCGCCTGATGCGCCCGAAGGCCGAGGCCGGGGACGCCCTCGCCGCGCGCTGGCCGCAGTCGCTCCGCATCTTCCACAACCCGTGGCTCGAGCGGCAGAGCCACATCTCGTGGAAGATCATCCCCACGATCTGGCTGCCCATCGTCGCCGCCTTGTTGTTCCTGGGCGCGGGCCCGCTCGGGCTCGGTTGGCTCGCCGCCCCGCTCTGGGCGCTGCTGGGCGTCGTGGGTTGGACCCTGCTCGAGTACGTGCTCCACCGCTTCGTCTTCCACTGGGAGCCGCGCAGCAGCTTCGGGCGCAAGGTGCACTTCCTGGCCCATGGGATCCACCACCTCGATCCCTGGGATCCCACGCGACTCGTCTTCCCGCCGCTGGCGGGGCTGGGCATCGCGGGGCTCATCTACCTCGCGCTCTGGGCGGCCCTGCCCACCCCGATCGCGACGGCGCTGATGGCCGGCATCCTGCTCGGCTACATCGTCTACGACCTCTCGCACTACTACACCCACCACGCGCGCCCGAAGGCGAAGTACGGCAAGTACCTCAAGGCCTGGCACCTCGCGCACCACCACCGCTGGTGGACGCGCATGTTCGGTGTCTCCTCGCCGTTCTGGGACTTCGTCTTCCGTACCGGCAAGCCCTGATGCGCGTCCTGCTGTGGATCGTCCTGCTGGCCGGCCTGGCCTACGGCGGCTACCGCCTGTGGGGGGGCGGGGCACGCGCGCCGGAGGGTCCCGGGAAGGCGCCGCCCGTCGCACCGGAGCCGACCCTCGGCGGCCGACCGCTGTCGGAGTTCTATCTGGAGCACGATCGCTTCCTGCCGGCGACCGACCCCAAGACGGTGCGTGCGGATGCGGCCGACTGGCTGCTCCCGGACGACGAGGTGTTCGGCGTCGTCGTGCGTGGGCAGGCGCGGGCGTACCCCGTGCCGATGATCAGCTACCACCATGTCGTCAACGACGTGATCCAGGGCATCCCCATCGCGATCACCTACTGAGTGGTCTGCTCCTCGGGGATCGGTTTCGATCCCCTCATCGACGGGACACGCCACACGTTCGGCTTCGAGGGCATCTGGCAGGGCACGGCGGTGCTCTACGACCACCAGACGCGCTCGATCTGGATGCACCTGACCGGAACCTGCATCGAGGGCAAGCACGAGGGCGTGGTCCTGGAGCGGCTGGATACGGGCCGCCACACCACGTGGAAGGACTGGCTCACGCTGCATCCCGACACCGACGTCATCGCGCGCGATCCGCGCTGGATGAATCGCGCGGGCGACACGGGCTACTTCGCACGCGAAGGCGCGCGCAGCGGCTCGGCCTTCCTGCCTCCCACCTTCGGCCAGACGATCCATGCTCGCGACGGGCGCCTCGAGCCGCACGCGCTGGTCTACGGCATCGTGGTGGGGAAGACGGCGCGCGCGTATCCCTTCCATCGCCTCGAGAGCGCCGGCCTGGCCGAGGAGATCGTCGCCGGCGTCCCGGTGAGTGTCTGGTACGACCGGCGTGCGCGCTCGGCGGCGGCGTTCGACCGACGCATCGGGGACGTCACGCTGACGTTCGCCCTCGACCGCAAGGGCGTCATCCGCGACGCGGCCACGAAGAGTCGCTGGACCCTGGATGGTGTCTGCGTCGAGGGCGCGCGCCTGGGCGTGCGCCTGAAGCCCCTGCGCGGCCTCATGGCCGAGTGGTACGGGTGGTTTGCCAACCACCCCCGGACGACCCTGTGGCGTCAGTTCTGAGGGGCGCGATGCGCCCGGCGCTGCGGCATCGGCCGGACTACGGGGCGGAGCCGCCTGCGTCCGGCGGCCCTGCGGCGTCTTCCCCCGCGCCGTCCTTCATCTCCTTGGCCTTGTCCGCGATCTTCTGCGCGAGCCCGGGGTTGAAGGTGAGGTAGACGGCCAGGGCGCCGACGATGGCCGCGAGGAACGCGAGCCAGAAGCCGAAGCCCCAGCTGGCCTTCTCGTGGGGCGTCCCGGCGATCAGCAGGGCGAGGGCGAAGAAGCCGTAGAGCTTGTAGCCCAGGAAGCTGAGCATCCGGCTCTTGGACTCGGGCACGCCGATGTAGTCGGCCTTCCCGAAGAACACGAGGGCCGAGAAGGCGCAGGCGATCCAGCCGAAGAGCAGGAGCCAGGGCCCCGCGACATCCTGGATGGCCCGGCGCGAGTCCGTCTCGTCGCCCAGCTTCATGGTCATCATCGGGAACAGGACCAGCGCCGCCAGCAGGACGAAGCCCGCGATCGTCGCCACCATGATCAGCATCCGTCGGCTCATATCGGCTCTCCCTAGTTCCCCGCAAGGCACCCGGCCTGCCGGTCGTCCTAGGGATACCGCAGGGGAGGGCACGACGCCAAGGTCCATGGGAAGATGAGCGCCATGCGTGCATGTGTGACCGGAGGGGCGGGCTTCATCGGCTCCCATCTCGTCGAGCGACTCGTCGCCGACGGTGCGTCCGTCTGCGTCCTGGACGATCTCAGCGTCGGCACGCGCGAGAACCTCGCGGCCGTGCCCGCGGTCGACCTGCAGGTGGGCGACGTGCGCGATCCCGAAGCCACGGCCGCGGCCGTCGCCGGCTGCGACACGGTGTTCCACCTTGCGGCGCTGGCTTCGGTGCAGCGCAGCGTCGACCACCCGCAGCCGGCGTGCGCCGCTTCGTCCTGGCCGGCTCGTCCTCGATCTACGGCGACACGCCCACGCTGCCGAAGTCCGAGTCCCTGCCGATCTCGCCGCTCTCGCCCTACGCGGCGAGCAAGGCCGGCGCCGAGGCCCTCGTGCACGCCTACCGCCGCACGTGGGGGCTCGAGGGCATCATCCTGCGGTTCTTCAACGTGTACGGCCCCCGCCAGTCGCACACGTCGGCGTACGCCGGCGCCATCCCCGTGTTCCTCTCGGCCTGCCTCGAGGGGCGGCCGTGCACCCTGTTCGGTGACGGCGGCCACACGCGGGACTTCACCTTCGTGACCGACACGGTCGATGCCATCGTGCGCGCGGCCCACGTGGATGCTGCCGCGGCCGAAGAGGCGATCAACATCGGGGCCGGCAGCCGCCGGAGCGTGCGCGAGATCCTCACGCTCATCGAGCAGGTCGTCGGTCGGGAGCTCGATCTGAGCGAGGCTCCGGCCCGCTCCGGCGACATCCGCCACTCGGAGGCCGACGTCCGCCGAGCCCATGCGATCCTCGATTGGCAGCCGCAGGTCGCCTTCGAGGCCGGTTTGCGGCGTACCGCCGAAGCGCTACGCGTCCATGACCTGGGTGTGGAACGCTCTGGGTAGACCACACGCAGAAGGCCTGACCTGGGCGTGGAACGCTCTGGATAGACCCAACGCGGAAGGAACCATCCGCGAGAATCGTCCCCATGTCCGTGAACCTCGAACAACGCATCCGCGACCGCTCCTGCCGCTATGGCGTCGTGGGGCTGGGCTACGTCGGCCTCGCCCTCGCTGCCGGCTTCGCACGCCGCGGCATCCAGGTGCTCGGGTTCGACATCGATGACGCGAAGGTCGCCGCCGTGAACGAGGGCCGCTCGTACGTGCCGGACGTCGACGATGCGGAGGTCGCGTCGATCGTCGCGGCGGGTCGTCTCGAGGCCACGACCGACATGGGCCGCTTGGCCGAGGTGGATGTCATCAGCATCTGCGTGCCGACGCCGCTCTCGAAGAGTCGCGACCCGGACCTCAGCTACGTCGAGGCCGCGCTGAAGAGCGTCGAGCGCTCGTTGCGCCCCGGGCAGCTGATCGTGCTGGAGAGCACGACCTATCCGGGCATGACCGAGGAGGTCCTCAAGCCGCGCCTCGAGAAGCGCGGACTCGTCGTGGGCGAGGACATCTGGCTGGCCTTCTCGCCGGAGCGTGTCGATCCCGGCAATCACGCGTACGGCATCCACAACACGCCCAAGGTCGTGGGCGGTGTCGATCCCGCCTCCACCGCCATGGCGGTGTTGTTCTACGGCATTGCCGTCGATCACGTGGTGCCGGTCGGCTCGGCGGCCGCTGCCGAGATGGCCAAGCTGCTGGAGAACACCTTCCGCAGCGTGAACATCGGCCTCGTCAACGAGATCGCGCAGATGTGCGATCGCCTCGGCCTGGACGTGCGTGAGATCGTCGAAGCCGCCTCGACGAAGCCCTACGGTTTCATGCGCTTCGAGCCGGGCCCCGGCCTCGGCGGTCACTGCATCCCGCTCGATCCGATCTACCTCTCGTGGAAGCTGCGCCGCCTCGACTTCAACGCGCGCTTCATCGAACTCGCCACCGACATCAACATCGGCATGCCGCGCTACCTCGTCGAGCGCGTCACGTCCGCGCTGAACGCACGCTCACGCAGCGTCAAGGGCTCCCGCGTCCTCGTGATGGGCGTGGCGTACAAGCGCGATGTGGACGACACGCGCGAATCCCCGGCCCTGGAGGCCATGCGTCTGCTGCTCGAGAGCGGGGCCGAGGTCGTCTACGCCGACCCGTTCGTCGACACGCTCTCGCTCGACGATCGCCTGTTCACCGCGCTCGACGTCACGCCTGCGCTGCTCGCCGACGTCGACTGCGTCGTCGTCACGACCGACCACACGGACTTCCCGTGGGCCGCGGTCGCGGCCCATGCGCACTTGATCGTCGACTCGCGCGGCGCGGTGGACCGCGATCGGGTGCAGCACGTGCTCTGGCCGCTCTCGGGCCCGGCCGTGCGGGGGCCGCAGGCGAGCGCCGATCAGACCGAGCGCGTCTTCCAGGTCCCGCGCGAGAACCAGTAGCCGATCAGCAGGCCGCGCAGCGACGCCGTGGCGGCGACGACGATCCAGATGCCGTCGACACCCAACCCCAGGTCGAACACGGCCCACCACGCGAGGGGGATGCGCGCGGCCGAGAGGCTCACGCCGACGACCATCGGAGGCACGGTCATGCCCGCGCCGCCGAACGCGCCGTCGATGACGATCTCGATCGCCTGGGGGACCAGGCACCACGCCACGATGCGGTAGTAGCTGGCCGCGTGCGCGTGGGCCGCGGGCTCCTTGGCCCACAGCCAGGCGAGCTCGTCGGCGAAGCCGAACATCAATACCGCGAAGAGCAGGTTCAGCGCGCCGCACTGGATGGCGGCCCGCCACGCCGCGCGCTCGGCGGCGTGGATCTGACCGGCGCCCATGCGGCGGCCCACGAGCGACGCGGCGGCCGCCGACCACCCCAGCCCCATCACGAACGCGAAGCCCTCGCCGGTGTGGCCGATGGTGAGGCCCGCCTGGGCGGCAGGTCCGCCCGCGTGCTCGGCCACCCGCATCATCTCGAGCAGGATCAGGTCGAAGAGCATGCTCGTGATGAAGGTCGGGGTGCCCACCCGCGCGACGCGTCGGAAGATGGCTCCGTCGAGGCCGAAGAGGCCCGGCTGTCCGAGGCGCGTCGTTCCCTCGAAGCGCAGGCTCTCGTCGGGCGGGCGCTGCGCGTGCAGGTAGCCGCGCTGGCGCAGTACGTAGAGGTAGAGCACGGCCGCGAAGACGCTGGCAATCACGGTGGCCAGGGCCGCACCCGCCACCCCCATGGCGGGCAGGATCGGATCGATGCCCCGGATGAACAGGGGATCGATGACGGCGTTGAGGGCGAGGGACGCGAGGCCGATCTTCAGCGGTGTGCGGGTGTCGCCATGGCCGCGGCAGATGGCGTCGCCGGCGAACTGCACGAGCACGAAGGCGCCACCCGCCCAGTAGATGCGCGTGTAGCTGACGCCGAGGGCATGGACCGCCGCTTCGGTGCCGGCGAGGCGGAACACCACCGGCGCGAGGAACCACCCGATGCCGATGCAGAGCACGCCGATGGCCGTGCCCCAGCGCAGGCCCTGGCTGGCGACGTAGCCCGACGCGTCCGGCCGGCGGGCGCCGACGTAGCGCCCTACCAGGGCCGTGAGGCCCATCGCGAAGGCCCACCCGATCGCGACGAACAACCACACCGAGATGGTCGCGACGCCGAGGGCGGCGACAGCCTCGGTGCCGAGCTCGCGGATCCAGGCCATGTCCACCATGCGGTGGATGACGGGGACGAGCGCGCTGCCGGCGGCCGGGAGTGCGAGTGCGAGGATGCGCCGGTCCAGGCGCCGGAACAGGGTCACCGCGCGCCGGCGGGGGTGGCGTCTGCCTCCGGCCGCACGACGCCGTCCAGGGCGGTCGTGACGACGAGCGCGGCCAGCACGCACCAGACGTAGACGGGCCAGGTCAGCTCCGGGCCGATGGTCTGGTTCACGCCGACCAGGTCACGCTGCAGCCAAGGGGCGAGGCCGGCCACGGCACCGGCGGCGAGGGTCAGGATCTCGAGGGCGCGCCGGGCGCTGGCGGCGGCGGTGGCGCGTACGAAGACGAGGGCCGTGATCGCCAGCCAGAGGGCGATGCCCGCCGGGATCCAGCTGCCTTCGGCCGCGAGCGCCACGGCCGCGAAGAGGGCCGCGCCCCCGCGGATGGCGGTCACCTGGGAGCCGGCCTGCGGGCGCCACGCGTGGACGCCGGCGTCCAACAGGGCGAGCAGGGCCAGCGGCAGGAAGACCGGCACCCAGGCCTCGCGCAGGTCGCCGCCCGGGATCCAGGGATGCGCGTTCAGCAGGAGGAGGGCGGTCGTGAGCGCCATGGCCGCGTCGGTCAGGGCCGTACCCACGCGCAGGCCCCGCAGGCTGCGGGCTGCCAGCGACGTGGAGGCCAGTCCCCAGAGGGCGATCAGCGCGAGGGCGCCGGTGACGCCCGTGCGGACGGCCCCCTTCTCGAAGCGCGCCACGCCGCCGACATCCACCTGGACCCAGTCCGGGCCCATCCAGATCGCGACCATGCCGAGCAGGGCCAGGAGCCGCAGGCGGTCCCGTCCGGCCGCCGGCAGCGACAGCGCCGGCGGGGTCGGTGCGTGGGGGAGCGCGTCGGAGGTCATGCGTCGCCCCTCTTCACCGGGGCGGGGGCCGCCGTCACGGTCTCGGCCGGTTCCGGCTCCGGCATGCGGCGGAAGTAGAGCAGGAGCTGCAGCAAGGCCACCCCGACGAGGACCGAGGCCAGGCCGAGGGTGATCTTGCCGGAGGCGTAGAGGCTGTCGATGGCCGGGTCCGTGCGGAAGATCGTGTAGCGCAGGGTG
>JARGNS010000118.1:8501-9038 GCA_029213105.1 Planctomycetota bacterium | reverse complement strand
ACCGCCCCGCTTGCCGTCGGCCCGGCGCGGGAGGAACGCGATCGCGAGCGCCGCGAGAACGAACGCGCCCAGCAGGATGGCGCCGCGGGAACCAAGCAGGGGCACCAGGACGCTGGACGTCGTGAAGCAGCCCAGCAGCCCCCCTACCGTGGTCCACGCAAACAGGGCGCCGGCGGCTCGGCCGGCATGGCCCTCCCCGGCCGCCATGCGGACGAGGAAGGGCGGCACCACACCCATCAGCACCATGGGGAGGCCGAAGAGCAACAGCGTGGCCGCCTTGCTGCCCTGGTGGGCGACCGGAAGGATGCGCAGGCTGTCGATGCCATCGGGCATGAACACACCGAGGATCGCCGGGCCGAACAGGGCCGCCCCGCTCAGGGCCAGGGATGCCACGGCCAGGCTCGCGAAGAAGGAGCGGCTGCCGTGCGGTCCCCGCGCGACGGCCGCGTCGGCCCAGCGGCCACCGACCCACGACCCGAGCGCGAGAGCCAGCAGGATCAAGCCGATCACATTGGCCCAGACATGGTTGCTCTGGCC
>JARGNS010000118.1:2021-8470 GCA_029213105.1 Planctomycetota bacterium | reverse complement strand
GAACCAGGGCGACATGAAGCGCACGGCGCCGAACTCGATCAGGGTCACGACCCACCCGGTCAGCGCGGCCAGGAGCAGGTAACGCGGTGCCGTGCGGAACGCTCCGGTCGGGGGCTGCTGCAGCCCCTCCGCCGCGTCACTGCGCGTGCGGGTCAAGACGAGCAGCCCCAGGATGCAGAGCACGCCGGCCAGGGCCGCACACGAGAGGATCGTCGCGCGTGTGCCGAGTACCTGCAGCATCCAGAGCGGCGCCAGTGTGCAGCCCGCGAGGCTGCCCAAGGTGCCGGCGGCGTAGATGCCGCCCGTCGCCCGGCCCTCGAGACCGCGCTTGGCCTCGAGCCGGATCAGGAACGGACTGGTCATGGCCAGCAGCAAGGTCGGCGGGCCGAAGAGGACGAGCGACGCCAGCAGACTGCCCACGAAGCCGAGCGGAAGCCCGCCCTCGGTGGGAAGCCCTGTCGGGATCAGCGCCGCACAGAGTGAGGGCCCCGCATACGCGACGGCCAGGGACCAGAGGGCGACGAAGCCATAGGCCAGGTAGAGCGGCCGACCACTGCGACTGCGCTCTGCGAGACGACCGCCAGCCACGTAGCCGAGGGTCAACATCAGCAAGATGACCCCGATGACGTTGGCCCATACGTGACTGCTCTGCCCGAACGCCGGGGCCATCAGGCGCACGGCGGCAAACTCGAGTGCCAGGATGGTGAACCCCGACGTCGCCGAGACCAGCAGATGGGCGAAGCGCGCCATGGTTCGTGGCCCTAGGACTGGGATCGATGCGCTGCGGGGCTGCTGTGCGGGAGTCGGTTGCCGCGGCCCTACTTGGCCAGCTTGGTCTTCAGCTCGCGCGCGCGGTCCGTGTACTTGTTGGTCGGCAACTTCAGGATGCGGTCGAGGACCCCGAGGGCCTTGGCGTCGAGCCCGTTCTTGATCAGGTCCTGGGCCTTGTTCCAGAGTCGCTCGGCGCGGTTCTCTTCGTCCGGCGTGGCCTTCGGGCCCGCGGCGGCGGTGTCGTCCTTCTTCGCCGCGACCTTCTTCGGCTCGGGCTTGCGCACGGCGATCTGGACGATGCGGGACGGGGTCAGCCAGCCGAAGTACATGGACTTGCGGATGATGAGCGGCTCGCGATTGAACAGGAAGTCGAAGTCACGTCCGACCTTGGCGATGCGCGGATCCTGGACGCCGAGCATGTCATCAAACTCGATGTGCCCGTTGACGATCAGGCGGACCTTGCGGTCCAGGTCCACGACGTCGTCGTTGAGGAAGAGCGACAGCGTGTCGATGCCGAGGGCGTCGATCTTGATGGTGTTCGGCTCGGTCGCCGTATCGACGACCTCCGCCTTCACCTCGCGCTTGGGCGACGTCCAGTTGGCGCCGTCGAGGTTGATCCAGTACGGCAACACCTGGTCGGTGCGCTTGGCGTTCCAGGTGAACGACTTCGGCTGGACCCGGCGCTGCTCCCCCATCCACTTCAGGAGCGTCGCGTTGGCGATGCCCTTGGTGACGTTGGTGTGCCCGGCGGCTTCGAGCTCCTTGGCCAGGTCCGGGTTGTTCACCACGAACACCGGCACGTGCGCGAAGTTCTGCACGAGCGCCTTCTTCTCGTCATCGAGCTTCCACTTGCCGCGGAAGACGATGCCGCCCCAGAAGATGGGCATGGAGTTGGCCATCGTGAACGCGTCTTCGGTGCCGTCGAGGATGACGCGGTCGAAGTCCACGTGGTAGTGCTTCCAGAACACCGAGAAGGGGTTCTGGAACACCTCGGCGCGAGGCTGGCCGCTCTTGGAGACAAAGACACCCGCGGGCGCCTGCGGCGCGAGTACGAGCCAATCCTTGTAGATGGACTCCCACAGCTTCTTGTCGCCGTAGCGACGCTTCATCAGCGCCTGACCCGGGTGCTTCTCTGAGTAGTCGCGCTTCTCGTGCATGGTCAGCAAGAGCGGCAGCGGCTCGATGCGGGGGTACTTCTTCTCGAAGTCCTTCGGCTTGGGGTACTTCTTCGGGATCGAGTACGTGATCTGCAGGCCTTCGGACTTGATGTAGTGCAGCGTGCCGCCGATGCCCTTGGCGTCGGTGATGCCCTGCGAACGCTGCCACTTGCGATCGGTCAGCGGCGGGTGGAACGAACGCGACTGGGCCACGAGCCACTTCAGCGCGGGCATGTCCTTGAGGAACCAGCGCTGCTCTGCCGCGTGGGCCTCGAGCTCGGAAACGAGCGCCTTGCGCCCGCGCCACTGTTCCTCATTGAGATCGAAGTACTCGCGCCCCGCCTCGACGATCGTCTTGTAGTCCTTCACGGCGGCCCGGATCTGGGGCAGCAGCGGCTCGCGCGCGGGCGCCTCCGCCTTGGGCTCGTCCTTCTTGACCTCGTCCCCGTCCTTCTTCGGCGTGTCTTCGCCCTTGCCGTCCTCGGCAGCGGCTCCTCGCGGAGCGCCCAGGAGGAGGGCCACCAAGGCGGCGCCAAGAGTAAGTAGCATCCAGCGCGGCAGCGGGGTGCGGTCCGGGCGCGTGGCACGGGCTTCCGTACGCATCAAGGTCTCCAGGTCCAGGGGCTGCGCAGTCTACGCGGGGGGGGGCGGTTCGGGCCAGCCCGTGCGCTGTGCAGCAGGGGCTATCGTAGGTCGGATCGGCGGCCGGCGCGCCAGGTACGGTCCAGAAGGAAGCGATAGGTGCCCGGGCTCCGACCAATGGCCCGTGCGGTGCGTGCTGCGGCGCCCAGATGCGCGGCGGCCTCGGCATCCCTGCCCAGCAGGTAGAGGCCGCGTGCGCCGTTCTGACGCCCTGCGAGATGCCCGCCATCGAGTTCGAGGCTGGCCTCGTAGGCCGCCAGGGCCTCGGCCGGCCGTCCCGCGGCGCTCAACGCCAGTCCCTCGTCCGAGCGCAGGCCCGGATCGTACGGGTTGGCCGCGCGCGCCTTGGCGTAGGCGGCCAGGGCGTCCTCCGTGCGCCCCAGGACCCGCAGCGTGTTGGCGAGGTTGCCCCAGGCCCAGGCGTCGTCGGGCACGGCCTGCGCCAGCGCCTGCTGCACCCGCAGGCAACGCTCGCGGACACGCGGATTGCGCCACAGGCGCCAGAGGCGGCCGTAATCGTGGCTGGCGAGCCACGAGAGACCGGCCGCCGCGGCCTCGTTGTCCCCATCGCGTCGGATGGCGGCCATGTACGCCTCCGCCGAGGCATCGAGCAGATCCTCGTCGACGGCGTCCCCGCTCAGGGCCTGGATGCCCCGCAGCCGGGCCACGGCCACGAGGGCCGCGGCGTCCTCGGGGTCACGGCGGGCCGCGTCCTGGAGCCACGCCAGGGCCTCCGGGATGCGGCCGCAGCCCTCGGCGAGTTCGGCGCGGGCTCGCAGCAGCGCAATGCCGGCCACCCCGGCAGGAATCTCGACCGCCTCCACCGCGTCGAGCAGGGCGGCATGGGCCTTGTGGAACCGGACACTGGCCAGGGCGCGCGCCAACGTGTCGGTACGGGTCGGCGCGGCGCGAATGGCCGCGGCATACAGGGGGATGCTGTCTTCGGGTCGGCGGGCCGCGTCGTAGGCGGACGCGGCGGCGATCGGGTTGCCCGCGGCCAGGAAGGCCGTGGCCGCCTCCCCCCAGGCCCCTTGCGCGTACAGCAGCCGCCCCTGCAGGTCGCGCACGGCCGGTTGGTGGGCCTTGGGCAGCGTGTCCGGGTTGGCCGCGGCCATGGCCGCCAGCGCTTCGTCGAACTCGCGCAGCAGGAAGCGTGCCTCCACCAGGCTCCGAACCAGGCGAGCACGCTGTGCCTCGGCAAGCCCCGCCCGGCGTGCGAGGGAGAGATCCTTCAGCGCGTCGACGGCATCGCGCAGGAACGGATGCACGCTGCGTCCCAGCGCCCCCGCCGCGATGTTCGCCCGGGCGACGCCCAGCAACACCTCCGCGTAGCGGATGCGCAGCGTCTCGTTCTTCGGAGCCAACGCGATGCCGGCCTCGAGGGAGACGAGCGCCGCCTCCGCGTCCCCCACCTGGAGGTAGCCCCCAGCCAGGTACTCGTGGATGCGGCGCTGGGCGTCGGCGTCCCCGCGGCTCGCGGCCTTGGCCAGCAGGGCCTCGAGGGCCGCTCGGCCTTCGGCGAACGGCCGCTTCCCGGCCTCATCGATCTCGTCGGCATGGGCGGCGGATGCCCCGAGCAGCACGAGGCCGAGCATGAGTCCGCGCAGCATGTTCCTCATCGACGCTCCTCTTCCGGCGGACCGCTCGCGGCCTCCGCTTCCATCTCGAGTTGTTCGCGGTACCACGCTTCGAGCTCGTCCGCATCGCGTGCGATCTCGCGAGCACCTCCCTGCAGACGCGGGGTGCGTCCGGCGCCTTGCAGCATGCCCAGCGCCTCCGCGGCCGCCGCGCGCTCGCGGGCACCGAAGGCGGTGCGGTAGCGCTCGAGCAGTACGGGGAACGCCTCACGCGTGCCGGAGACCCCCAACACGATAGCCAGGGTGTCGCCGCCCGGCGCGCCGGACTGCAGCCGGGCGATCAGCGGGGTCGGATCCCTCCGTGCCATGTCCATGAGTCGGCTCTGGGCCTTCATCACGTAGAAGCGCTCCGGACGGGCCGCCTTCCAGAGGAGGAAGTCCAGCCGCTCCTGCGGCGTCAGCGGCGGCAACGCGTGGTGCTCGTCGAGCACGTGCAGGAAGCGCAGGTCACGCTCCCCCTTCAGGGTCTGTGCGTACGAAAGCAACTGCTGCTTGCGAGCGCCGTCGAGCGCGATCAGCCGCGCCTCCGCCGCCTCGCTCGCCGCCGGGTCCGACGAGAGCAGTCGCCCGATCTCCTCGCCCACGGGATACGACGACGGCAGTACCGGTGCCGGATCCACGTCCACGACGAGGTCCTGACCGGGCGTCCCACAGCCGAGGACGACGAGCAACAGGGGGAGGAACAACGTCATGCGCATCACGGGCCGAAGCGGAACTCCACGCGGACCACGACGCGGGCTCGCCAGAGGCGTCCGATGTCGTCTTCGTCGCCAGCCTTCAGGCTCGCCTTGTTGAGTACGTCGCGCGGCGTGAGGCGGTAGACCAGCCACGCCTCCCCCGTGCCCGACGTGGCCTCGGGGACGTCCAGGTAGCCCTTGCCTTCCCCCAGCGTGGCGACCCGCGCCAGGGGCGGGATCTGGGTGTCCTTCTTTCCGGAGCCTCGATAGAACTTCCGGAACTTCGCAAGATGCGCGCGGTCCTGTTGCTGCGGGTCCGTCGGGTCGAGGATCGTCTTGCCCTGGGCGTCACGCAGGAGCAGGTAGGTGTCGAAGGAGCGGTGGCGGGCGTCCGTCGGGATGGCGTGTCCCGCCCCCTTGTTGGTGACGAACACCCGGAAGCGATGGCCACCCGCGGGCAAGGCCTCGATCTGCACATCGACGTCGGCGGCCTTCTTCAGCTGCTTCATGCTGTGGCCGCCGAACCACGTGTGGCGACGACCCTTGCGGACCTTGCCTCCCTGCACGAGGGGGCGCTCTACCTCCGGCATGTGGCAGTCCAGGCACGTGCGGATGTCGCGTTCCCGCGGCTCGCCGGCCTCGTGGGAGTACGGGCCGCGCAGCCACTCGTTGCCCGTGTCGTGCTGGTTGTGGCAGACGAAGCACATCTTCACGACATCGATCTGATCGGGGTCCTGCACGGGGCGGCACGGCGCATCCTCCATGCCCCCGTGCGGTCCCGACACGTTGCCGCCATTCTGGTGGCAGCTCAGGCAGGAGATCGCCTCATCGCGCAGCTCGCTGCGTGCGACCGGTGTATCCCAGCCGGAGTCACGCAGGTTCACCGGGGCGTGGCAGCGGATGCACTCCTCCTTGTTGACCTCCGCGCTCAACTCGCGAAACAGGGGATCGCTCATCGCGCGGCCGTGATAGCTCTGCTTCCACTCCGCGTAGATCTCGGTGTGGCAGCGGCCACACTCCGCGGACGTGCGGTACGCGGGCGTGTCGCCCCCCGCCGGCGTCGGCTGCGGCGCTTCCGCACCCGTGAGCGGCGGCGTGGTCGGCACGTCGGCCGGCTTGTCGCCGTCGCCGCAGGCGATCAGCAGGCCGTACCCGCCGAGCAGCAGTACGGCGATCGGATGGCGAAACAGGCGCGGGGGCTTCATGCGGTCTCCCGGGACGGCGCAGCAGGCAAACAGGCGGCAGGTTGGAGGGCGCGCAGGCCGATCTCGTGGCCGGCTTCAAGCGGTTGGTGGCTGTGGCCCTGCACGCGCATCCCCTCGACGGTCGCGTGGAAGGACCAATCGGCACCGCGCGGGGTGACCTCGACGACGTGGGCTCGCATCCCCGCCGCCGGATCGGCCTGCACGCCCTCGGGACGCCAAAGGGCCATGCAGGCCCCGTCGGGGGCGGTCGTGGGATGGACACCGAGCGGGGTCGTGACCGAGCCCGCGGTCACCACGCCGGGCAAGGCGGAGACCGGCCCGAGCGCTTGGGCACCCAGCAGCGTCTTGGGCTCGCGGTAC
>JARGNS010000118.1:1378-2011 GCA_029213105.1 Planctomycetota bacterium | reverse complement strand
CCGGCGTGCCAAGCTCGACCAGGCGTCCCTCGGAAAACACGGCGACGGTATCGCCGAGTTCCAGTGCCTCCTGGGGGTCATGGGTGACGTAGAGGAGCGTCGTCCCGTGCTCGAGCGCCAGCCGACGGATGAGCCGGCGGATGGTCGCCCGCCGGTCCGGGTCGAGGTTCGCAAGCGGCTCGTCGTACAGGATCACGGCCGGCTGCGCCGCCAGCGTGCGTGCGATGGCCACGCGCTGCTGCTCTCCGCCGCTCAGCGTCTCGGGTCTGCGGACGAGCAGAGGGGCCGGCAGCCCCACCGCCGCCGCGAGGTCCTGTACCGCGGGATGGGATGCGGCGCGTCGTCCACGCGGTCGACCGGGCAGGCCGAACGCTCCGCGACGGTCATGTGCGACCAGAGCTCCAGGGCCTGGAACACCATGCCCACCCCGCGCAACTCCGGCGCCAGGCAGACGCCGTCTCCGGCCAGCGTCTCCGTGCCCAGACGGATGGTCCCCTCGTCGGGCCGCTCGAAGCCCGCCACGAGGCGCAGCAGGGTCGACTTGCCGGCGCCGCTGCTGCCGAGGATGGCGAGCGTCGTACCCGCCTCCACGTCGAGCGTGACGTCCTCCAGGGCGCGACTGCCGTCCGGCCA
>JARGNS010000118.1:0-1368 GCA_029213105.1 Planctomycetota bacterium | reverse complement strand
CCGCGAGCGTCGCGCGGCAGCAGGCCGCAGTAGAGCCCAACGGCCATGGCGCCCACGTGCAGGGTGAGCATGACGACGACAAAGGCCACCCGCGGGTTTGCCTTGACGACGAAGCCCAGCATGACGATCTCGGGGACGTTGCTCGCCAACCCAGCCATGGTGCCGGCCACGAACTCGTTCCAGCCCAAGCGCTTGCCGAGGCCCTCGATCGTGAGCGTGCCCTGGGTCATCGCGACCGCCGGGCGGACAGCGCCGCGAGGACCTGCGCGCGTGTGATGCGCCGCTTGGCCGGCTTGTCGAGGGCAGGATGCGGATCGTGGGCATGCGGCGGCAGATCGAGCGCGGCGCGCAACAAGCGCCACCAGGCCTCGCGCACGTGGCGGTCCTTGTGTGCGAGTCCGGCCTCGATCGTCGGCCAGTGGGTCTCCCCCTCTTGCACGAACCGGAACACCGTTTCGGCTCGCTGCCAATCCGAGGACGCGTCCTCGGGGCGGGCCCCCACGACGGCGGCCAGCGTCTCGGCGGACGGGGGCGCCGCCACGAGCGCCTTGAGGGCACTGACGCGCGGGCCGGGCTTGCGGTCCCCGAGGGTCGCCAGGACGGCCGCCAGGGCTGCGGGATGGTCGTGGACATAGGCGCCGAGCGACTCCGCCGCGGCCGCGCGTACGAAGGGCAGGCGATCCTCGAGGGTCGCGATCAAGGGCTGGATCGCACGCGGGTCGCGCACCATGGCCAACGTCCGCGACAACTCCGTGCGGGCGGAGCCACGGGTGGCCCCCTGCAGTGCCTCGATCAGGGTGGGCGTCGCGGCGGTGCCGAGGATCTCGAGCGCGGGCTTCGTGATCATGAAGCTGCGCACGTCCGTGCCCTGGAGCTTGTCGACGAGACCGCGCAGCGCGCGGCGGAAGCCGGCATCGGTCTCATCCAGGGCTAGCCGCAGTAGGTCGTCATCGTCGCGGTGCGTGTGCCACCACCCGGCCAGCGCAAGGAAGGCCGCGTCGCGCGCGGCGAAGCCCTGATCCACGTTGTAGTTGGCCACGAGCGGCGCCGCCTCCGTGTGGCGGAACGCACGCCGCAGGGCGTCGGTGGCATCCTGGTACACGCGGATGCGCGCGTTCTTCACGGACGGATCGAGTTGCTTGTGGATCACGTAGGCCGCGGCGTTCTTGACCCCGAGTCGAAGCAGGGCATCGGCGGCCGCGACATCGACCACGAAGTAATCGACCTGACGCCAGCGCTCGGCCGGCACGTTCGTGGCGGTGGCGCCGGGGTACTCCCATTGATCCCGCGAGCGGAAGACGTCGCCGGTGTTGGTCAGGTGGGCTGCGAGGGCCACGGCGCCGGCGGGGTCCCCGAGGTCACCGAGTG
>JARGNS010000117.1 GCA_029213105.1 Planctomycetota bacterium | reverse complement strand
TGGCCCCTCCCGCACCCACGCCGTCCGCAGACGAGCAAGCCGAGGAGCTGGTCGCGATCCCTGGCGGCGGACGCCGCTTCGGCGCGCCGCCGCCCGACGGCGAGCCGGCGCCGCGCACCGCGCGCGACGAGGCCGCACCCGAGCCCGCGGGAGGCCATCCTCCCGAGCAGCCGGAGCCGGGGGTCGGCCAGGCCTACGCCCTGACCCTCGAGTCCACGGGCCCGTCCTACGTCGTGGTCGGTGAGACCTTCGAGATGACGCATGTCCTGTCGAACGTCGGGACGCTCACGCTCACGGACGTCGCCTTTGCGACCCGCGGGACGGGCGGCATCGAGAGCACCCCGGACGCAGCCGCACGGTCCACGATCGAGCGCATGCTGCCCGGGGCGAGCGTCACCCGCCGGGTGACCTACGTGGCCCGCCAAGCGGGCAAGGCCACCGTGCCGACCAGCGCACGCGACCAGCGCGGCTGGGCGGCCGCCGGCTCGTTTGCCCGCATCCGCGCGGGCACCGGCGCAGCCCCGCAAGACGACACCGACGCCCTGCGCCTCGCCCTGTCGGTCCGGGCCGAGCTGCGAACCAAGCTGATCCCCGGAGAGCCGTTCACGGTGCGCCTGCATGTGGAGAATCGCGGCGACCTCGCCCTGACGAACGTCAAGCTCGGCAGTTCGGGGTTGGGCGGCGTGGAGCGCATCGGGGACACCACCCCCCTCCCGGCGCTTGCGCACTTCCGCCCCGGAGCGCGGGTGCACCGGGACTTCGAGTTTGTCGCGCCGGCGAGCGGGCGCGCGGAGAACCGGGCCGTCGAGAACACCGTGTTGGTTTCGGCGCGGGAAGAACGCGGATGGGCTGCGGCCGGCGGCCGCCTGCTGCTCCCGCGGGAAGACGAGGCTCCGCGCTAGCCGCCCAAGGCCTCACGCAGGGCATCCACGATCGGCTTGCGCGCCGGGGCACCGGCCTTCGGGTCGTAGCCCTGGACCTGATCCGCGCGGTGCTTGAGGAAGGCGCTCCACGCATCACTGCGTACTTCGAGGCTGTCGTCCATCAGCAGGTCGACGGCGCGGCGCAGGACGAACACGTGGCCGCTCTCCGCGGCCGCGCCGGCCAGGGCCCGACGGGCGGCGGCATTCCCGCGCGCGGCCGCCTCGAGCGCCTCGCCCTGGTCCTTCGCGAACTTCCAGCGCCCCGCCTCGACCAGGGCCGGCGCAAAGAGCGGCTTGCTCGGATCCAGCAGCAGGGCGGCCAGCTCGGTGGCGACGGGATCGAGCCGCCGCAGCAGGGCGGCGGCGACGGCGAGCTTGGCCGGATCCCCGGCGGGCATACCCGCACGCACGGCGGCGGCCACGGCGTCCTCGCAGCCCTCGCGGCGGGCGGCCGAGGCCAGCCCCCGGGCCGCGGTGCGTAGGGCGCGCACGCCCTCCCCGGCGACGGCACGCTTCCAGCCCTCGAGTTCGCCCGCCACGGGGGCCGTCCCCTCGGCGCGGCAGGGCGCGGCGTCACGCACGACCCACGCGAGGGCGTCCGGCACGGACGGCATGGTGCCGGTGTCCTTCAGACGCAAGAGGGCATCGAGGACATCGTTGAGCGGCTCCTCGCGCAGCTCGTCGGCCAGGGCCGCGCGCGCGGCACGCAGCGTCGCCTCGGCGGCCGTGCAGCGCCCGAGCCGCAGCAAGGCGGCGGCGTGCAGCAACGCGGCCTCGACCCGGCCCGTCGCGACGGGATCGGGGTCTGCCACGCGCGGGGGCAGCACGGATTGCATCAGGGTCACGACCTGCCGCAGGGCCTCGTCCCGCCGCTCGGCGTCCTCCGGGCCCAACGCGTCGACCGCGGCCAGCAGCCGCTGGGCCTGCACGGCGACCCGCATCCTCAGCGTCTGGAGGAGGCGCCAGCGCAGCACGCTGTCGTGCGGCAGCAAGCGTCCGGCCTGCTCGTAGGCGATGGCCGCATCCGCCTGGAGATCCAGCAGCTGATCGCGGGCGACGGCATGGCGCTCGCCTCCCGGCCGTAGGCCGCGCATCGCCACGCCGAGGAAGTTCGCCTGCGCCTGCTTGTAGCGCGCCGCCAGGGCCTTCAGCGTACCCCGTCGGGTCCGGGGGCCGTCCTCGACCAGCCACCACGCATGGCCATCGGGCAGGGCGTCCGCATCGACAAGGGTCAGCAGGTACGCCAGGGTCTGATGCAGGTACGGCGTGTTCAGGGATGCGCGCGGCGTCGGCGCGAACTCCGGGAAGGGGTCCATGTCGACGAGCGGACGATCCACGTACGGCGCGAAGCTCGGAGGCGTCGGTGCTGCGAGGATGCCCCGGCCCTCGGCCAGGTAGCCCGAGAGCACCGCCGTGGGCGTCTCGAAGCCCGCGTCGCGCAGATCATCGGCGACGCCCTCCAATCGCAAGCGCACGAGTTCCGGACTCGGCTCCGTCGTGCCCTTGCGTCCGATCAACGCGGTGGACTGCTCGAAGAACCAGAGCGAGCCATCGGGAAACACCTCGTAGAACGCACGCAGGAACGCCGCGTACAGCCCGGGCGGCATCGCATGGACGGGAATCCACTGGCAGAGGACGCCGCCTTCGCGCAGGCGCGCCTTGGCCAGTTCGTAGAACTCCCGCGTGTAGAAGGGATAGCCCGCCGGGGCGTACGGCATGAGGGGCTCGAGCGTGATGAGGTCGAGATCCGGCTCGTGCAGCAACAGGGCGTTGCGCCCATCGTCCGGCACGACCTCGACGCGCTCGTCGTCGAGCACGTCGCGGTTCGCCTCCACGAAGAAGCCGGCCAGGTCCAGCACGGCCGTGCTGACCTCGACCACCTCGAGGCGCTTGACCTCCGGGTGGCGCGCCACGGCCCCCGCCGTGGTGCCCGTCCCGAACGCGATCACCATCGCGTTCTCCGGCTTGTGGGCGAGCACGGCCGGCAGGTGCCCGAGCATCCGCATGTAGCGGTAGTGACGGCCGGTGGCCGCCGCCGCGAAGTCATCGGTGTAGAGGTAGCGCTCGCCGATGTGGCCCTCGATGACGCTCGCGGTCGTCACGCTGTCCGTCACGGCATGCACGAACCGTCGCTCGGGCTTGTCGTGCAGGATCACGCTCGAGCGCACGAGGCTCTCGGCGTCGGTGCCCGGGATGCCCAGGGAGAGCAAGAGGGCCCCCACGCCCAGGGCCAGCAGGGGCGAGAGTCGCAAGAGCAAGGGGAGGAAGCTGCGGCGGCCGGCATGGCCCTCGAGCCCATCGCGCCAGCGCACGAGCACGAGGCCCGTCGGGACGAGGAGCACGGCCAGGAGGAACCAGGAGCCCGCCACATGGAAGAGGGGCATCAGCAGGAAGCCGCAAAGCAGGGGTGCGGCCAGACTGCCGGCGCTGTTCCACAGGTAGATCCGTCCCACGGCGTGGCCCGGGGCGGCGCCCGCGAGTTCCGCCCAGCGCACGCACAGGGCGAACGTCGGGCCAAGCAGGATCGCCGGCACCAGGAAGAGCAGGGACGCGCCCAACACCGAGGCCACACGCAGCCCCGCGGCAATGTCCTCGGGGTTCGCCGCGCGGGCGTAGGCGAAGTCCCGGATGGAGTGCATCCAGTGCTCCAGCGACGGGACGACCACATAGAGATCGAAGAGCAGCGTCGCGGCCACGAGCAGCAGCAGGCTGCCGATGGTGCGCGCCGGGCGCTCGGTGCGCACGAGGACGGGCCCCAGGACGAGGCTGCCCAGGCCGAGCCCCAGGATGAACACCCCGAGCATGGCCGCGAAGGTGACCGTGAAGCCCTCGAGGAAGAACACGAGGATGCGGAAGCCGACGACCTCGATGCCCAGGCCCGCGAATCCGCAGAAGAGCGCCGCCAGCGCGGCGGTGCGACCGCGCTCGGGTCCGCCGACCGGCTTCATCGCCGCGCGTGTCTCGTCGGTCGTCGTCCGGCGGCTGCGCGCACCGACGACCGCGGTCACGACGCCCACGAGGATCGCCGTGAGCGCGGCCCGCCAGACGGTCCCCGTCACACCCCACGCCGCCACGGCGAAGAACCCGGTGTAGAAGCAGCCCGCCACGGCGCCCAGCGTGTTGGCGCCGTAGAGCCAGGCTGTCTGGCGACCGGTGTCGCCATCGCGACGTACCCAGTGGCGCACCATGGCGGGCAGCGTGGCACCCAGCAGGAACGCCGCGGGCGCGATGACGATCACCGCGACGAAGACACGCAGGAACACCTGCACGAAGCCCGGCGCACCGCCCGCCAGGGCAACATAGGGCCCTTCGAGCAGCGTGGCCACGGGCACGGCGAGCAGGGCCCAGAGACCGGCACCGATCTCGAGCACGCCGTAGAGCAGCAACGGCCGATCGTGGCGCTCCGCGCGACGACCACCCCAGCGTGCTCCCAGGCCGAGGGCACCGACGAAGGTGCCGAGCACGACCGCCGAGCTGGCGGCGGTCGAGCCGAGCACCAGGAGTAGCGCGCGGCTCCAGGCGACCTCGTAGGCGAGGGCTGCCGCGCCGCTGAGGAAGAACGCGGATGCAAGAAGAGCCCGGCTCGCGATGCTGTGCGGCTCGCGGACCGGGCTCATCTGGCTATCCCCCAGCGTGCGGGGTCATCGTTGACTTCGACGTCAGCGTGGGCCCCAGGCGCACACGCCACGGGCGCCCACACCCCAGGCGGACAGGCAAGGCGCAGGCAAGCCTGCGACGTCCCCATCAACGCCTACTTGCCCATCAGTTCCATGGCCTTCTGGGCCAGACGGATCGTCTTCAGGCGCTCACGGCTCTTGCGGCGCTTGCGCTCGCTCGGCTTCTCGTAGTACGCGTGGCGCTTCAGCTCACGAGTGATGCCCTCGTTGTTGCAGAGCTTGCGCAGACGACGCAGCGTCTTCTCGAGGGGCTCGTTCGCCTTCGACTGGACCCGTACTGCCATGAACCTGTTCTCCGCCCGAGCGTGAGGGACCGCGCTGCTGCGCGGCCACGCCCGGGTGTGTTTCGTCGTTGGACCGGGAAACCGATCCACAAGCGGTGCAGGGTACGGAGCGGCGCTCCCGGGTCAAGCAGGGCCCGCCCCCGAACCCGCAAGGATTGGCGACATGGGGGCCGCCCCTCGCCCCCAAGGGCCCTCGTGACAGACTGGTGAAGAACGGAGGCGGAATCACGTCTCGAACTGCATGAACGCCTATTTGTGGCCGAGGGAGGGGAAAGAGGCCGTTTGCGCGGGGCGTCCAAGCCCTGACACCCCTTTGAGGGACCCCACGGCGCGCTGCACAGGGGACCCGACAGGCTCCGGCGCGCTTGCCGGTGGCTTGAGGGGCAGTGACAATCCTCCGCGGACGGTAGGAACGAAGGGCGGACATCCATGCGAACGCAGGCCACAGCACGAGGCGTCAAGGCACTCCTTGCCCTCGGCGCCCTAGGCGCCTTCCTCTTCGCGCTCCTCGCCGTACCCGGTGAGAGCGCCTCCCCCACCCCCTCGAGCTCGGACGGGATCGCCTGGGCCGACGACGGGGAGACCGTCACGATCGCCATCGGCGACGAAGAGGTCGAGATCGAGGACTTCCTCCGCGCGGTGGCCCGCGCCACGGACACCCCGCTGGTCTGGAACCCGCAGGACAAGAACATCCGCGGCAAGAAGGTCATCGGCAACGTGAACCTGCGCGCCCCCAAGGGCGAGCTCTTCAACCTGGCCCGCGCGCTCCTCACCTTCTACGAGCTCGTGATGATTCCGGTCGGCCCGGGGGACTACAAGGTCCAGCTGGTCATGGATGCCCGCCAGACCTCCTCCATCCTCAAGCTCAAGCCCGAGTACGTGAAGCTCACGCCCGAGACGCTGGGCCTCTACGAGAGCGCGGACGGCAAGTTCATCACCACCACGATCCGCGTCGAGAACATGACGGACCTGCGCAACGCGCGTAACGCCCTGACGCGCATCGTCACCGGCTCCAACATCGGCAACGTCACCGAGGTCCCGGCCGCCAAGGCCTTCGTCGTGACGGACTTCGCCCCCAACGTGGTGGCGATCTACCGCCTCCTCAAGGAGATGGACGTCAAGCCCGAGGGGCGCGAGATCGTCTCCGCCTACGTCGATCTCGAGCACGCCGTCGCCGAGGAGATCGAGCCGATCATCACGGACCTCTTCACCGGCCGTGAGCGCGTCACCTCGCAGAACAACACGGGCCGCCGCCCGGGCACCGCCGCGTCCTCCGCGAGCCAGAACGAGGACCCGGAGCCCCGCATCATCAGCGACCCGCGGACCAACAAGATCATCATCTACGGCATCCGCCAGGACGTGGACGAGATCCGGGAGGTCATCGGCAACCTGGACGTCCCCGTCTACCTGCCCAACGACCGTGTCCACGTGGTGCGCCTCAAGAACCTCGAGGCCGAGCCCACCGCCGAGGTGCTCTCGAGCCTGATCGAGGCCGCCGCGGTCTTCGGCACCTCCCAGGGCACGGGCGCCAACACCGGCAACCGACCGGGCCGCGCGAACCCGAACTCCAACTCCAATGTCCGCGAGGAAGAGAAGCCCGCGGTCGTGGCCGACGTCAGCAGCAACAGCCTCATCATCGCGGCGACCAAGCGCCAGTTCGAGGAACTCAGCCGCGTCATCGAGTCCATCGACATCAAGAAGGACCAGGTGTTGATCGAGGCCGCCCTCATCGAGCTCACGCTGGACGATTCCTACCGCCTGGCCATCGAGCTGGGCGTGGCGGACGACACGGGCCTGACGAACAACGACGCCGCCTCCGGCTTCGGCTTCACCTCCTTCGGCCAGACGACCTTCGCCGACAAGGATGGCGACACGTTCTTCACCGACCGCATCCCGCCGTTCACCAACACCGGTGGTGATGCCCCGACAGGCCTCGTGGGCGGCATCTTCGCCTTCGGCCAGGTGCCCCTCATCTTCAACGTGCTCAACACCGTCACCCAGAGCCGCATCCTGCAGCTCCCCAGCCTCGTCACGGCCGACAACGAAGAGGCCGTCATCGAGGTGACCGACGAGCAGGCCTTCACGACGAGCTCGACCACCACCGGCGGTGTCACCTCCGGCGGCCTCGGCGGCTTCGAGGAGGCGGGCACCACGCTCAGCATCTCGCCCCACATCTCGGATGCGTCGTTCCTGCTGCTCAACATCAACCTGACGGTCTCGGCCTTCGTCGGCGAGGCCCGCACGCTGGCCAACGGCGACGTGATTCCCGCCGACCGCATCCGCCGCACCCTGATCACCGCCGTGACCTGCCCCGACCGCCACACGGTCGTCCTGGGTGGCCTCATGGGCCGCAACCAGCGCAGCACGGTCGATCGCACGCCCGACCTGGCCGACATCCCGATCCTGGGCGAGGCCTTCAAGAGCACCTCGAAGAGCGATCGCGAGACAAGCCTGTTCCTCTTCGTCACCCCCACGATCATGGCGGGCGACACCGAGGGCTTCACGACGCTGGACATCGAGTCCTGCCGCCGGAAGCAGAAGGCCGACGAATTGATCGGCTACACCGAGATCTACAACTCGAACTTCGTGAACTGCGAGCAGGACCCGGCCTCCGGGACGTTCCTGGGCCGCCAGGCCGCGCCCGGCTGTGCCGTGCGGGGCTCGGGCAGCGCCTCGGATCGTTTCCAGGAGATCGGCCTCCTCGAGGCCACGCGCTTCAGCGGTGTCAGCCCCGAGCGCCTCGCCGCCGAGAAGGCCGCCCGCAAGGCCAGCCTCGTCCGGGGTGGCACGAACAACGCCTGCGGCTGCCCGCCCCCCGAGGGGCCGAAGTGCCCCGACGGCATGTGCGGTGTCCCGCCCCAGTTCAAGCCCGCGCTCACACCGGTCAGCACGCGCTCGCGCTAGCCGGCCGCGGCCGTGCCATCCCCGAGGCCGTGCCATCCCAACGCTCGCCGTGGCCTGCGGGCCGCATAGGATGTCTCCGTGCAGAACCCGCTGATCCAGACTCTCAAGGCCCAGAACCTCCTCACGGACGAGCAGATCGAGCAGGCTGTCGAAGCCGAGCGCGAAACCGGCTGGCCCCTGGACAAGGTCCTCTTGTCCAAGGCCTTCGTCTCCGAGCACGACCTCCTCAAGGCCATGGCCACCGGCCTGGCCATCCCCTACGAAGAGACGCTCACTAACTCGGCCGTCCCGGACGCCTTCATCAACAAGGTGCCCGTGCAGTTCGCGCGCAACTACTACCTGATCGGGATCGAGCAGACGAACGGCACCATGCGGGTCGCCACGGCCTCGCCGTTCGACGCCTACCCGATGGATGACCTCGCCTCGATGCTCCAGATGGAGCTCGAGCCCGTGCTCGCGCCCCGTACCGAGATCACGAGCCTCATCAACAAGGCCTACAAGAACAAGGCCGACATCGTCGAGGAGTCGGTCGGCGACTGGGAAGACGACGACCTCGAGTCGCTCGCCGAAGGCCTCGGGGACACCGAGGACATCCTCGACGTCGCCAACAAGGCGCCGATCATCAAGCTGGTCAACATGTTCTTCTTCCAGGCGCTGAAGATGCGCGCCTCGGATATCCACCTGCAGCCCTTCGAGGACCGCCTGCAGGTGCGCTACCGGATCGACGGCATCCTGTACGACATGGAAGCCATCCCGAAGAAGATCCAAGATGCGGTCACAAGCCGCATGAAGGTCATGGGCAAGCTCGACATCGCCGAGCGTCGCCTGCCCCAGGATGGCCGCGCGTCCCTGCGCCTCGGTGACGCCGAGGTCGACGTCCGTATCTCGAGCGTGCCGACAAACCACGGCGAGCGCCTCGTCATGCGTCTGCTCGACAAGACGGCCCGCCTCTACGAACTCGAGGAGATCGGCCTCATCGAGGGCAACCTCGAGACCCTCGAGCAGTTCATCCACTACAACCACGGCATCATCTTCGTCTCGGGCCCGACCGGCTCCGGCAAGACGACGACGCTGTACTCGAGCCTGACGCGCATCAACTCGACCAAGCTCAACGTGATGACGATCGAAGACCCGATCGAGTACCACCTGAGCAGCATCAGCCAGATCCAGGTCAACGAGAAGAAGGGCCTCACCTTCGCCTCGGGGCTGCGTTCCCTGTTGCGTCAGGACCCGGACATCATGATGGTCGGTGAGGTGCGCGACACCGAGACGGCGCGCATTGCCATCCAGGCGGCGCAGACCGGTCACCTCGTGTTCTCCACGATCCACACCAACGATGCCGCGACGGTCATCACCCG
>JARGNS010000116.1 GCA_029213105.1 Planctomycetota bacterium | reverse complement strand
CCCCCGACCCCGGAGTCCTCCCGTGACGATTCGCCTTCTGCCCCTCGCCGTCCTCTGCGCCCTCCTCGCCTTGCCCGCCTGCGGCGGCACGCCGGCCAAGCCGGCCGCGCCGGCCACGATCCTCATGGTCGTCACGAGCCACGATCAGATCGAAGCGGGGGATCCCACCGGGCTGTGGCTCGAGGAGTTCGCCATCCCGTACGCGCGTTTCCTGGCCGCGGGCTACGCCGTGACGGTCGCCAGTCCGAAGGGGGGCAAGGCCCCCATCGACCCGCGCAGCCTGGGGGAGGATGCGAAGCCCGACCCCGAGGCCCTGGCCGCCCTGGCCAAGACCGTCCCCCTCGACGGACTGGACCTGGACGGCTACGTGGCGGTCTTCTTCCCCGGTGGCCACGGAACGATGTTCGACCTTCCCACGAGCGCGGTCGTGCAGGCCGCCGTGGCGCACTTCGTGGCCGAGGACCAGCCCGCCGCCTTCGTGTGCCACGGCCCCGCCGCCCTGGTCGGCGCCACCCTTCCCGACGGGTCGAGTGTCGTCAAGGGACGCAAGCTCACGGGCTTCACCGATGCCGAGGAGCACGCGGTCAAGCTGGCAGACAAGATGCCCTTCATGCTCGAAGCGCGGCTGCGCGAGCTGGGCGCCGAGTTCGCCGGCGCCGAGAACTGGCAGGAGCATGTCGTGGTGGACGGCAACCTGATCACGGGGCAGAACCCGGCCTCGAGCGGCAAGGCGGCCGAGGCCCTGCTCGCACGCCTCCAGGCCGCCGCGAAGTAGGCGCCGCCACGCGGGATTTCCGCGTCCGCCCCCCCGCGGGTAGGAATGGGTCGATGCGAAGCCCCTACGCCCTGCTCCTCCTCTGCCTTCCGTTCCTGGCCGTCCCGGTGCACGCCGAGGACGCCCCGCCGCCCTTCACGGGCCGCGTGGTCTACGAGCAGACCGCGACAGGCGACTCCGACGGTGCCAAGGCCTTCCGCGGCATGGCGCCGACGCGCATCACCGTGCACTTCGGCACGGGCGCCTACCGCCAGGATGAGGAGGGCGGCCTGAACGCGGGCAGCTACATCGCACGGCGCGGTCTGCGCGGTGCGCTGCGCCTGGATCCGAAGCGCAAGCGGAGCACGCGCGGCGGCCTCACGGATCTCGAGGCGACGGAACCCAAGGTCAAGGCGTTCATGCCGTGGCACTTCAAGACCGGGCTCGAGAAGACGGACGAGACCGACACGATCCTGGGTCACGCCGTGCGCCGCTACCGCGTCACGCGGTCCGCCTTCGTGCGGGCGGGCGCGCAGGCCCACATCTGGGTCGCCGAAGACCTGGCCCTGCCGGCAAGTCGGTTCCAGTTCGAGTTCGAATCGAGCCGGACCATCTCGCCCGTCCCGCTCTCGATCCCCCTGCCCAAGGGGACGATCCTGAAGATGGAGATCGTCGAAGCCGGCACGCCTGTCACGATCACGGTCACCGCGATCGAGCCGGGCACGCCGGATCCTGCGCTGTTCGAGAAGCCCGACGGCTTCGAGGGCCCCCTGTTCCCGATCCCCCCCGCCGTCGAGCACCGCACGCGTACGGTCAAGCCGATGACGCCGGAGGCCGTCGCCGCACTGCCGAAGACGCTCGAGACCAAGAGTGGGCTGACGCTGAAGCTCATCCTGCCCGGCACCTTCGAGATGGGCACCCCCACGGACGCAAGCCCGCGTCGCAAGGACGAGGGCCCCGTCCAGGTCACACTCACGCGCCCCTACTACATCGGCATCCACGAGGTCACCCAGGCCCAGTGGCGCACGGTGATGGGGACGGACAGCCCGTCGCACTTCAAGGGTGCGGACCGCCCCGTCGAGAAGGTCACGTGGGCGCAGGCCCGCGCCTTCTGCGCACAACTCTCCGAGCGGGAGGGCGCGACCTACAGGCTCCCGACCGAAGCCGAGTGGGAGTATGCCGCGCGGGCCGGCGAGAGCCCGCCCCCCGGGAGGCCGCATGGGGTGTTCAAGACCTGGCTCAACGCGCGAGCCTGGCAGTCCTTCAACGCGCAGTACAAGACGCACCCCGTCGGCTCGCTCGAAGCCAACGCCTGGGGCCTGTACGACACGCTGGGCAACGTGTCCGAGTGGACGGCCTCCGGCTACGGTCCCTACCCCACGGCCCCCTGCACGGATCCGGACGGCATCGAGGCCGAGCGGAAGGTGGTGCGGGGTGCGGACTGGGTCTCAAGCCATGACTTCTGCCGCGCCACCTCGCGCACCTCGCAAGACGCCGCGAAGGCCAAGTCGACCATCGGACTGCGAGTCGTCCGCGAACCCTAGGCCTCTCGCCCCCCGGGCCGCACGACACGGCTATCCTGCATGGATGCACATCCGCGCCCTGCACCCGATCACTCTCGCGGCCACCCTGTGGCTGCTCCTCGCCGCCTCTGCTGCATGGGCCGAGGACGCGCCGGCTGACTTCCTGGCCGTCGTGGACCCGAAGGGCGAGCTCGCCGTGCCGGCCTTCGCGACGGTCACGGCCAAGGCCGAAGGCGGCGACGCCACGGCCATGGGCATCCTCGCGGACTACTACGCCTACGCGCGCAGCCAGGCCCACGACCCCGCCAAGGCGCTGCAGTGGTACGAGCGTGCCGCGGATGCGGGCAGCGAGTACGCCCTGCTGACCTTGGCCGAGCGCTACCTCGAGGGCGACGGGGTCCCGAAGGACCCCCAGCGCGCACTGGACTACTACGCGGAGGCCGCGGCTCTCGGCTCGGCCGAGGGCGCCGATGGCCTCGGCTGGATCCATCAGCAGGGGCTCGGCGTGCCCGTCGATCTGGCCGCGGCCCGCACGTGGTACCTCGTCGGCGTCGACCGCGGCTCGCCGCTCTCGATGCTCAAGCTGGGTGTGCTCTACGCCAACGGCGAAGGGGTGGACCAGGACCTGGCGCGCGCCACCGCACTCTTCAAGCGCGCCGCGGAGGCCGGCAACGCCGAGGGTGCCTACCGACTCTCGCTCGCCTACGCCGACGGCGTCGGCATCGCCCCCAGCTCGACCGCCGCCTTGGCGTGGGTGCGCAAGGCTGCCGCCGGCGGCCACGCCGAAGCCATGCTCGCCCTGGGCATGGCGCTCATGAGCGGCGACGGCGTGACGCCGAACCCGGCGGAGGCCGCCAAGCTCTTGAGCGCCGCCAGCGCCTCCTCGCCCCTGGCCCAGAACGAGCTGGGCGTGCTGTACGTGGATGGCCGCGGCGTCCCGAAGGACGCGCAGCGGGCCACCCGCCTGTTCGCGGGCGCCGCCCGGGCGGGCCTCCACCACGGCCAGTACAACCTCGGCGTGTCGTACCGCCTCGGGCGGGGCATCGCCAAGAACCCGGCCAAGGCCAAGCACTGGCTCGCGAAGGCCGCCGCCCAGGACCATGAGGACGCGTGCGTGGAGCTCGCGTTCATGCTGCTCGAGGGCGAGGGCGGCGTACGGGACGCCACCCGGGCGCGCGTGCTGCTGGAGAAGGCCGCGAAGCGCAAGGACCCCCTGGCCCTGCGCGTCCTCGGCGACCTCTACTTCGACGGCCGCGGGGTTCGTCGCAACGGCGCGACCGCGATGGACTACTACGTCCGCGCGTGGCGCCTCGGCGACGTGGAATCCGGCGCCCAGGTCGCGCACATGCTCTACACGGGCGCGGGCGGGGTCGGCATCAACGGCAAGGTGGCGTTCGATTGGTTCCGCTTCGCGGCGGAGGCGGGCCACCCGGAGGCCCAGCGGCGCCTCGCGGTGCTCTACCGCAGCGGGCGCGTCGTCCACCGCCAGCTGGATCTCGCCTACGCCTGGTTCACCATCGCCGCCGAGCGTGGCGACGAGCGTGCGGGCGAGGCCCGCGCGGAGGTGGCGCGGGAGCTCACGAACGAGCAACGCCTGCGTGCGGAGCAGAAGCTCGACGGGCTGCGTGCCAAGGTGGCGGCCACGCTGGCGCGGCTGGAGGCGCTGCGCTAGGCGCGCGGCGCGGCGGGTCTTCCGAACGAGCGGTCAGGCCCAAAACGACGACTGGCCCAAAACGACGACCGGCCCAAAACGACGACCGGCCGGGACAAGCCCGGCCGATCGAACGTGGGATGGCAGGCGCAAGGCCTGCTATCTGGGAAGGCGTCTACCAGCGGTCGCGACGACCACCGCCACCGCCGTGCGACTCGCGCGGCTTGGCAAGGTTGACCTTGAGGTTGCGACCGTCGAGATCGCGGCCATCGAGGCCCTCGATCGCGGCCTGAGCCTCGCTGTCGCTGCTCATTTCGACGAAGCCGAAGCCGCGGGGGCGGCCGGTCTCGCGGTCCATGATGAGGTTGACGCTGGTGACATTGCCGAAGGCCGAGAAGGCGTCGTTGACGTCATCCTCGGTGCTGTTCCACGACAGGTTGCCCACGTAGAGCTTGTTCTGAGACATAAGAGATCTGGAATCCTTGAATGAGAAGCCCTGGGTCACCGAGGTGGCCACGAATCGGGCTGTTGATTGCTGACAGGCCGCCGTTGCGAGCCGGCGAAAGAAGCGGACTTGGAGGTCCACGGGACGATCATCGGAAACGCGCTAGCAGTTCTGTCGCATGCACCCTACCTCCCATCGCGCGGCGTGGCCCCGCAAACCCGGACGAATTGCCCGTAGGATCCCCGGAAAGGGCCGTAGAGCCCCAATAGCTGGCCTGGGGGGGCCAGAAGAAGCCCCCCCGCCGCGCTGCGGGCATGATGGGTTTCACGGCGGCGTGCCCCGCTGCCGGCCAGGAATCCGCCGATGCCCAGCGCCTCCGTCCCCTCCCCGTCTGCCCCGCTCGAGCAACTGGACGCCCTGCGCGCCGTCGGCGGCGCACGCCTGACCACCGGTCTTGCCGACGACGTGCTCGTACGCTTCCTCGCCACGGACGCGGACCTCGAACGCGCCATCGCCATGGCCCACACGCGTCATCTGGAGCTACGCGAGACGACACCGGCGCTGCTCGACGCGGACGAGGCCGACCAGATCACGCGCGTCCAGGCGTCGATCGTGAACTTCTACGGCGACTTCCTCGTGAACCCGTATGTCGCCCTCGGCGCGGCGGGTCCGTGGGTCGTCACCATGAAGGGCGCCGTGCTGCACGACTCGGGCGGCTACGGCATGCTCGGCCAGGGGCACACGCCGGAGCATGTCCTCGCAGCCCTCGCCCGCCCGCAGGCGATGGCCAACGTCATGACGCCCAACGCCGCCCAGATGCACCTCGTCGGCGCTCTCAAGGCCGAGATCGGCCACACGCACGACGGCGGCTGCCCGTTCCCGGGGTTCCTGTTTCTCAACAGCGGCTCGGAGTCGGTGACCGTCGCCGCGCGCATCGTCGACATGAACGCGAAACAGATGACCGATCCGGGGGGCCGCCATGCCGGCAAGCCCATCCGGCGTCTCGGTCTGCGCGGAGGCTTCCACGGCCGCACGCAGCGTCCCGCCATGTACTCGGACTCCGGCTGGAAGACCTACGCCGCCCATCTGGCGACCTTCCGCGACAGCGACCCGATCCACACCGTCGAAGCGAACGACATCGACGCACTGCACGCGGCCTTCGCCCAGGCCGAGAACGACGGCGTCTTCATCGAGGCGTTGTTCATGGAGCCCGTCATGGGCGAGGGCAACCCGGGCGTCGGCCTCACGCGCGCGTTCTATGACGTCGCGCGCGAGTTGACGACCGCCCATGGCGCCATGCTCTTCATCGACTCGATCCAGGCCGGCCTGCGCGCACACGGCGTGCTTTCGGTGATCGACTATCCCGGCTTCGAGGACTGCGTTCCGCCGGATCTCGAGACCTACTCGAAGGCACTGAATGCGGGTCAGTTCCCGCTTTCCGTCCTGGCCCTGGGCTGCCCGGCCGTCGGCCTGTTCCGCACGGGCATCTACGGCAACACCATGACGACGTCGCCGCGCGCCATGGACGTCGGCGCCGCGGTGCTGGCATCCCTCACGCCGGAGCTGCGCGCCAACATCCGCACCCGCGGCGCCGAGCTCGTGCAGATGCTCGAGGCCCTGGCGGCCGAGTTCGACGGCGCGATCACGGGCATCGAAGGCACGGGGCTGCTCGTAGCGTGCGAGCTCGACGCGCAGCGCTTCCGCGTGCACGGCGAGAACAGCACCGAGACGTACATGCGCACGAAGGGCATCGGCGTCATCCACGGGGGGCAGAACGCGCTGCGCTTCACTCCGCACTTCGCGGTGACGACGGCTGAGCTCCAGCTGATCGTCGACGCGACGCGCGACGCGATCCTGCACGGCCCGCGGGTCGGCTGACCCCACCCGGGCGGGCCCGGCCTACACGCCGGCACGCTCGTGGAGCAGCGCGAGCACCTCGGCCCGCTGAGCGTGCAGCAAGAGGAGCAGCAGGTCACCGGGCTGCGCCCAGGCGAGGGCGCGCTCCGCAGCCTCCAGCTCGCTGCCGGCATGCTCGATCCGTTCGGCCGGCGCCCCCACACGCGCCAACTCGCTGTCGATCAGGGCGATCATCTCGCCCTCGGCTCGACCCCGCAGGTGGCGGTCCATGGCCTTCACGACGATGAGGTCCGGCTGGGCTGACCAGGTCGCCTCGACGAGCGCACGCACATCCGCATCCGTCCGGTCGCCGGCCTGCCCGAGCAGGATCCCCACGCGCGCCGCCTCGAACGCGCGCGCCATGGCGAAGATCGCGTGCGTGCCGTGCGGGTTGTGGGCGAAGTCGGCGAACACCGTGACCCCGTCGATCTCGAAGAGGTTGCCGCGTCCCGGGTTGAGGCTCGGCGAGCTCTCGAACTGCGTCAGCCCGGCGGCAATGGCCGCCGGCTCGAGGCCGGCGCACGCGGCCAGCGCGGCCGCAGCGAGGGCGTTGGAGGTGTTGAAGCGCGCCTTGGCACCGAAGGTGACCGGCACGTCGACCTCGGCGGCCAGGGGCTGGCGCGTCGCACCGCGACCGAGGCAGAGCATGCCCTCCGCGACGCAGGCCGTCTCGCCCCCTGCCGCGGCGTGGCTCACGAGTTGGGGATGTGCCGCGTCGAGTGCGAACCAGAGCGTGCGCGCCGCGTCCAGCGCCCGTCCCCGATCGAGCACCGGCGGCTCATCCGCATTGAGCACGAGCGCCCCACCCGGCTTCACACCCTGGGCGAGGATGAACTTCGCGTCGACGAGGCCCTCGAGGTCGCCGATGCCCCACTCGCCAAGGTGGTCCTCGGCGACGTTGAGGATCGCCACGGCATCGGCGCGCTCGTACCCGAGCCCACGCCGCAGCATGCCGCCGCGCGCCGTCTCGAGGATGGCGATCTCGCAGCGCGTGTCACGCAGGACCGCGCGCGCGCCGCCGGGTCCCGAGTAGTCCCCGGTATCGAGCACGTCCTCTCCGACGCGGATCCAGTCCGTCGAGGAAAGCCCGGGGACCTTCCCGGCGGCTTCCACCATCGCGGCCAGAAGCCGCACCGTGGTCGACTTGCCGTTCGTGCCGGTGACCATCACCACGGGGATGTCGTGGACATCGCCCCACGGCACGTCGCCGGGTGCAGGCAGGGCGTCGGCCGGCCAGGAGCGCGAGCCCACACCGAGCCCCACGGACGCCAGGTCGTCATCCCACAAGAACGCCACGCCACGCTCGGCGGCCGCCGCACGCAACGCGAGCAGGGCCGGATTGCGCTCGGCGTCGACCTCCGCCTTCAAGCGCTGACACGCTTCCTCGAAGTCTCCCCCCTCGAGCGCCCACTCGTTCACCTCGCAGGCCGCGTAGAGCACATCGATGGGCGCCGTGAAGGCGAGGCTCGCTCCGCCGTCAAAGCGGCGCACGTGCAAGGTGGCGCCCTCGATGCCGACGGCCGGCAGCATGCGAGCGAGGTTGCTCCGCCACGCCGCGACGACGGCGTCGGCTTCCGCCTCGGCCACCGCGATGTCCACGACGGGACCGGCGGAAGCCATGATCAGGTTGGCACCGGTGAGACGCCGGGAGTCGAGCAACTGCACGGAAGCGGCCTAGTCCGACTCTTCCGTGTCGCGCGGCAGGTGCACGCCACGGTCGTCGTGGACGAGGTCGTCGCTGCTGTAGTACGCCGTGGCCGGAGCTGCACTCGCGGGAGCCGGGGCGGGCTGCACGTTCGACGCCGTGCGTTCGCCGGCGCCGTCGGGCTGGAAACCCGTAATCTGCTTCCAGCAGCGGGCGATGTCGTCGCCGAAGACCAACAACAGGTCGTCCTGGGACGCAAAGCGCAAGGCGGCTTCCGTGGCCTCGGTCTCGTCCGGGATGATCTGGATGCGTTCCTCTTCGACACCGGCATCCCGCAGGTGCTTCCGGAGCAGATCCGGGATCTCGCTCGGCTCGCGCCCCCGCAGGCTGTCGTCACGCCGCAGGATGTAGTGGTCGAAGTGCCCTGCCGCGATCCGTGCGATCTCGGCGACATCTTCGTCGCGGCGATCCCCCGGTGCAGCCAACAGCACCAACCGGCGCCCGTGGACGTCGAGGCGATCGGACAGGTCGACCATCGCCTTCACGGCAGCCGGGTTGTGCCCGTAGTCGAGGATGACCTTGAAGGGATGCTCGTCGAACACGTTCATGCGACCGGGCGCCTGGAACCAGGTCGTGTCGAACGTCTTGAGGCCGGTGCGCACGTCCTCGAGGGACACCCCCATGCGGAAGGTGATGGCCGCAGCGAACATCGCGTTCTGCACGTTGTGCATGGCGCGCCCATCCAGCGTGGCAGGGATCTCGCTGGTCCAGAGCAACGGCATGTGCGCGCCGCTCTCGTGGATGTCGATGCGGTGGCCGCGGATGCCCTCCTCCAAGACGACGGCACAGCCACCGGAACGGATGTGCTCGCGCACGAGTGCGTTCTGCGGGTTCATGGTGACGTAGCAGAGGTGCTCGGCGTCGGAGTACGCCGCCATCTTGAGGCAGAGGGGGTCGTCGGCATTGAGGACCGCCGTGTCCTTGGCCGCCTCGATCACGATGCGCTTCACGCGTGCAAGCTGCTCGAGCGTATCCACGCCGCGCAGGCCCAGATGATCGGCCTGCACGTTGAGCACGGCGCCCACGTTGCAGCGCCGATAGCCCATGCCGCGCTTGAGCATGCCGCCCCGGGCCGTCTCGAGCACGGCCACGTCCACCGACGGATCCCGCAGGACCATGTGGGCGGCCATCGGCCCGGTCAGGTCGCCCGTCACCGTGCGCTGCCCATCGATGTAGACGCCGTCCGTGGTCG
>JARGNS010000115.1 GCA_029213105.1 Planctomycetota bacterium | reverse complement strand
GAGCTCGACGCAGCGCGTGGCGCTCGCCTCGACATCGGCCACGGTGACGTACATCAGCCACTGGGCGGGGACGTTCGCATTCGTGCCGCGCGCGTGGCAGATGCCCCCGACCGTGTCGCCACTGTCCGGCGCCTGGACGACGTAGTCGCTGTACTCGCCCATGTCGTGCGGCGTGGCCGTCCAGCCGACGACCTCCTTGTAGAAGTCGCGGACCGGCGCCGCGTCGGGGACGGTCAGGTCGTGCCAGACAATGGTGCCCACGGGGGCGGCGGGTTGGTCGGTCATCGGTCGCACCTCACGAAAGCGGGGGCGCGGATGGTACCGCGCCCCCACTCCGTGCTGGCCTCTCGGCCGGTCGTCCGTGCCGGGTCAGTCGATCAGGCGGTGGTTCATCACGCTGGTGCCGCCCACGAGATCGCTCCAGACGGCCGCACCGCGGCCCTCCCGATCGATGCCGACACCGGCCAGGGTCGCGTCCTCGTTGGTGCCGTCGTTGATCTCGAACACGGGGCCGAGGGCGCCGGTCGGGCCGACCCAGCGGCCGGCGGCCAGGACCGCGTGGGTGGCGGGATCCCCATCGGACGCAAGCCAGGCCACGAAGACGTGCCCCGCGCGCCAGGCCCTGACCTGCGCCGGCCGGAAGTGATCGTAGACCGTGGTGGCGATGACCTCGAGGCTGGACCAGATCCCGTGCGCGGGCTCCCAGCTCGCGGCGAGCACATGCCGCGTGCTGCCCGCGCGCTCCTGCACCGCGACGGCGATGGTCCCGTCCTCCGCCACATCCACCCAGAGGCCCTGGCTCGGGCTGACGCCGCTGCGGGCGAAGGTCTTGAGCGGGCGCCAGCCCTCGAGGGGGTGGAAGCGACGAGCCTTCAAGAGGCCCTCGGTCGCCTGGACGACGGGCCATGCGACGACCACCCGGCCCTGCACGTCGACACCGGCCCGAGCCACGCCGACGCCGGCGCTGTAGACGTCATCCATGCGGACAGGCGGCTGCCAGCCGGGCGTCATCCCGGTCGGGAAGTACTGCGCGGCCCACAGCGTGTACTCGGCCGGTGCGCGCATCTCGCGGTAGAGCACCGTCACGCGACCGGCCGCGTCGCCGACGGCCGCCTGCGGCTGGGGGTCGCTGCCCCCCTGGTCGTCGATCGCCTCGCACGCACTCCAGCCGGTCGGGGCCGACCAGCGCACGGCGTGCACGCGCTCGCCGTCGGTGTCTTCCTCGCCCCAGGTCAGCACGGCATGGCCGCTGCGGCCCATGGCGACGTGCGGGGCGCGGACCCGGCCCGTGTTGGCCTGGAACGAGAAGGTCCCCCCCCAGCCCATGTCGGCGTCCCACGACTTGACATAGACGCGGTCGGCGACGTTCGTGCCCTGGGGAGCCACGCTCCAGGCGATCAGGGCGTCGCCGTTGGCGGCCACGCCTGCACTCATGGCCATGACCTCGCTCGTCGGGCTGATCTCCAGGCTGGTCTGGTTGCCCCACACACCGGCGCTGGCATCGAAGATGCGCACGACGGCGTCGCGCTGACCGCCGTTCTCCACGAGCCACGGCACCAGGATGTCGCCGTTCTCGGCGACGTGCACGAACGCGGCGGTGACCGCCAGGCGCAGACCGTAGCCGATGTCGTCGGTCGCCACGACGCCCCCGGGGGTCTCGTAGCGGGTGACCTTGAGCGTCGCGTTCGCGTTGACGGGCGCGTCGGTGAAGACGAGCGCGCCGGCACCCGCCGCGTTCGTCTTGAAGAGGCGCGCCTGCTCGTAGTCGGGGGTGCCCAGCACGGGTGTGCCGACACCAAGACGCGGCAGGCGCGTCGTGAAGTCGAGCACCACATCATTCGTCATCTCGTGGCCCTCGACGTCCGTGATGCCCGCACGGGCCGTGACCTCGATCCGCGCGCAGTGCGCGAAGGGCTGCGTGGGCGTGAAGCGCAGGAGGCCCGCCGCGGCGTCGTGGTCGATCGTGCCCGCGACACTGCCGCCGTCCTGACGGACGAGCAGCGGCGGATTGGGGAACTGGCCGGCGTCGAGCAGCGCCGAGAACTCGACCTCGATGACCGCGTCCAAGGCCGCATCCGCGCCCGTGGGGGTCACGGCGATCACCTGGAGGGCCTGTCCGGGCTGGGGCGGCACCGCCGGATCGGGGACCGGCCCCGCGGACGGGTCGGCACCGCCGCCACCACCGCCGCCGCAGCCGACGAGCAGGAGGAGGGTGGCGAGGAAGGCAAGCAGGACAAGCAGATGGCGCAGGGCGTTCATGGCAGTCTCCCGGCGGCCGGGATGGCCACCCACGCCCCCAACTCCCGGCCGTGCCCCCGGCGGACAGCACTTCGCGAAATGCCCTATGCTGGGCGCGTGGACACCGAGCCCCCCGCCCCGCCCGCGTACGGCCCCGACGAGGACCTGGCCGGCCTGCAGGCCGCTGGCGACGACGCCGAGGCCCGCAGCCGCGAGCTCGGGGATCTGCTCGAAAAGCACCGTGTACGCCTGCTGCGCATGGTGGAGCTGCGCATGGACCCGGCCCTGAAGGCACGCATCGGCGCGTCGGACGTGCTGCAGGAAGCCAACCTCGAGATCGCCACCCGGCTGGATGCGTACCTCGAGAACCCGCGCATGCCGTTCTTCCTCTGGGTGCGCTTCATCACCGCCCAGCGCCTGCTGAAGCTGCGCCGCTTCCACGTGAGTGCGCAGAAGCGCGACGCGCGTCGCGAGATCTCGGCCGACGCACCCATGGGGCCGAGCGCGAGCGCCGTGGCCCTGGTGAACCACTTGATGGCGTCGGGCGTCACGCCCAGCCTGGCCATGGCCGAGGGGGAGTTCCGCACGCAGCTGATGGCCGCCCTCGACGAGATGAACCCCCTCGACCGCGAGGTGCTGGTCCTGCGGCACTTCGAGGAGTTGAGCAACGTGGATGCGGCCCGCAGTCTCGGCATCGCGCCCGACGCGGCCAGCAAGCGCTACATCCGCGCGCTGGAACGACTCGCCGGCGTGCTCAAGCGCTACGGCGCTTCCCCGGGAGCACTCGGCGCGTAGGCGCGCCCGCGGCGCACCCGGCTGCTACCGTCTCGCCTCGCAGGATCCCCACCACCGGAGCACGCCATGGCCGACTCGCACGACACCGCACGGGAACTCGAAGGGCGCGTCGCGCTGGTCACGGGCGGCTCCTCCGGCATCGGCCGCGCCGTGGCCGAGACGCTGGCGCGTGCGGGGGCGGCCGTCGCCGTGACCGGCCGCCGCGCGGAGCCGCTGCAGGCCACGGTCGAGGCGATCGAAGCGGCCGGCGGGCAGGCCCTGGCCATTCCCGGGGACGTGCGCGACGAGCAGCACGCCGCGGACGCCGTCGCCGCGACGGTCGAGACGTTCGGCGGACTCACCATCCTCGTGAACAACGCCGGCGTGATCGGCTCGGGGCCGCTCGAGACCACGACGGTCGAGGAGTGGGATCGCCTCATGGACGTCGACCTCAAGGGGCCGTTCCTCTTCGCACGCGCGGCGAGCCCCCACCTCAAGGCGCAGCAGGGTGCCGCGGTGGTCAACGTCTCGAGCGTCGCGGGCACGCGGCCGTACGCGGGCATCGCGCCCTACTGCGTGGCGAAGGCGGGGCTGGACCGCTTCACGGAGTGCCTGGCCCTGGAGCTCGCGCCCGCGGGCGTGCGCGTGAACGCGATCAACCCCGGCGTCGTGAAGACGAACCTCCATACCGCGTCGGCGGCCGTCGAGGACTACGACGCCTTCCTCGCCCGCAGCGCGGAGACGCACCCGCTCGGCTTCTACGGCGCACCGCAGGACGCCGCCGACCTGGTGCTGTTCCTCGCGAGCGACCGCAGCCGCTGGATCACCGGCGGCTTGATTCCGCTCGACGGCGGACGCGCCCTGACGTCGCTGCGCTAGGCGCGACGGCCGGAGGCGCTACTTCCCGAGCGCACTCAAGATGGCGGCCTCGGGGCGGCCGAGCCCCTTGCTCGTGATCTGGCCGACGGCCTTGCCGTCCTTGAGCACGACGGCGGTCGGGATGCGCTTGACGCGATGGCGGCGGACGTTGGCGTCCTTGCTCATCGCGCGCCCCTTGGGCAGGCCGTAGTAGGTGATCTTCACGTTCGAGCCGGCGATCGCCTCATCGACCTTGATGATGCGCGGGAGCAGACGCTTGCACGTCGGGCACCACGAGCCGAAGTAGACAATGACCTCGATCTCGCTCGCGCTGGCCTTGATGCGCTTGATGTCGGCGGCGCGCGGGCGGTAGGAACTTCCGGCGCGCTCGTACTCCGGGCTGTGCAGCAACACCTCCTCGGCGTTCTTCACGCCCAGGAGGTACGGCTGCGGCTGCAGGCGCGCGAGCAGCCCCTCGACGTCGATGGCCATGCCCCCCTTGTCGAGGCGGACGGCGCCGAGCGAGGCGATGGTCGCGTCGGCCACGACGTCCACGCCCTTGTCCGGGCGCTCGGCGACCTCGTCGGCGCCGAGCTCGCTGACGGTCTTCTCGCGCGGCTGGATGACGAGCGGCTTGCCGTACGCACTGCCGAGTACGAGGAAGGCGCCGGCACGGCGCGAGTGGTAGATCCGGGCTTCGGCCTGGCGCTCGCCCGAGACGTACATGACGTACTTGCCGGTGCGGTAGAACTCCCGCATCGTCTCGTGGATCACCTGATCGTCGGCGGAAGCCGTCGACGGCAGGCCCGAGGCGAGGACGAGGCCTCCGAGGAGCACCAGCCCCAGGAGCAGGCAGCGAGAGACGCGAGTACCGGTCGTGAGCATGACCATGGTCTACCCTCCGTCGTCGGGGTCGTCGCCCTGGGGATCGGCGGACGCACCGTCCCCGTCATCGGGATCAACGTCCTCAGAGCCCGATTCTTCCGCGAATTCGGCCAGGGGCGGCCAGTCCTGGATCGTCCGCCGGACCGTCCCGTCCTGCGTCACGAACGTGCGCGGGAGGGTGCGGTAGAGCGGCCGCACGACCCCCACCGGGCACGGCAGCAGCTGGAACACCGGCTGGTGCGTGAGGTTGAAGAGCTCGACGTCCTCCTCGCTGGCCGGCGTGACGACCCAGAGCATGGGGCCCACGCCCTCGAGCGCGTAGTCGTTGAGCGCGTCCAGTCGCTCGAGGAAGGCCTCGTCGTCAAGGCGTGCCAACAGCACGACGTGGCGGTTCTCGACGATCTCGGGAATGACGTCGTCCATGCAGACGCGGTTCTCGTCCTGGCCGGCACAGAGCGCCTCGGCCTCGACGCCGGGCGCCAGGCGGGTGGCGAGGTCATCGAGCGGCAGGCCGGGGGCGAACCATGCGAAGACGAGCGCCGCGGCCGAGAGGCCCCAAGTCAGGCCCCAGCGCAGGCGCTCACGGGACATGGGCTGCGGCGGGCGGGCGAAGAAGGCCACCACCAGCGGCGGTACCAGGAGGCCCATGTCGGTCCAGAACGCCATCGTGGGCGAGCGGTCGATGATGTTGCCGAAGCAGCCGCACGAGCCGTCGTCGATGTGGGAGCCGGACAGGTGCGAGAGGTAGGTCCGCCCCGTGAGGAAGACGAAGAAGGCGACGAGGCCCGCCGAGGGGATGAGCACCTTGAGGTGGCGCAGCCCGAAGAGCAGGGCGAAGCCGAGCACGGCCTCGAGCGCCAGGCCGATCGCGGCCACCCAACCCGCCGGCAGCAGGAAGTCCAGGCCCTCGCTCGCCGCCAGCTCCGCGAACGCGTGGGGATCGACCATCTTCCCCCAGAGCGCCACCACCAGGACGCCCCCCAGGACGAACCCACCCAGGTCGGCCAGGACCCGTAGCCAGCGCGGGGCCGGGGACGGATCGGTCGGGGCGGGGATCGATTCGGGGGTGGCCATGGGAGGCCCATCGTAGGCCCCCGAGGGGACTTCGCCCGCTCGGGGCGGCGCCGAAGAACGGCCATCTTCTGGGCTTGTTCGCCCTCCGTCTGGGTACCCGAACTCGCATCCGGCCGTCGGGGGTTTAGATTTGGCTAGGGAAGCCGACCTCTTGCTAGGTCGTCCATGGGTGCAACGTCGACAACGACAGGGTCATGAAGAACCGCTCCAACCAGCTCTGCCGCCGCTTCGTCACCGCCACCGCTGCGCTGGCCGTCTGCGCCGGCGCCTTGCTCCTGCCGACGACGGCGGACGCCGGCGACCTGCCGGCTCCGACGGTCCGACGCTCCAGCACACGGCCGGCGCCTACGCCGGCCCCGCGCAGCCGGACCGTCCGCACGACCGCCACGCGCCCCTACGCCACGCCGTACGTGCGTCCCCAGGCGAGCCAATCCCCCCGCGCAGCCCAGTCCCCCCGCGCAGCCCAGCAGCGCGCCACCGCAGGCACGTACCGCTTCCGTCGCGCCACGCCCGCGGACGTCACGCCCCGCGCCGCCAACCCGAACGCCCCGAGCGAGCCGACCGCCTGGCAGCGCGGCAAGCGCCACTCGACGTATGTCCCGCCCTCGGCGCCGAGGACCTCGAACCCCGTCGCCACGCGCCGCACCCCCGTGGCCCGCTCGACGGCCGTGCCCGCCGCCAGCGCGCCGCGCGCGGCCAGCCCGCGCCGGGTCCTGGCCAGCGGCCGCAGCACGTACACGCCGCCCGCGCGCCATCAGGCCCCGGTCCGCCATACCCCGGCCGCCCCGCGCCAGGCCCTGGGTGCCCCGAGCGTCCGCAAGATGTCGCCGTCCTACGCCGAGCTCCGCCGCTCCCAGCCCACCTACACGGCCTCGCGCGCACGCTCGACGAACTCGACCGCCCACAAGCGACGCAGCTACCCGCGCCGCAGCACGGCCACCCGCCGCGGCCGCAGCACGTCGGTCCCCGCCGCCCCGGGCGAGCAGGTCCAGCCCGTGCCCAGCACCCGCCGGCTGCTGCCGCTCCTGCCGCGCCCCGGTTGCTGCGCGGATGGCTGAGGCGTCTAGCGCCTCCCCGGCCGTCGGCCGGGTCTTCCGCCCCCTTTCGCCTCCGTGAGGCCACGACTGCCACCCTGGGCCCGGGTACCAGCCCCCTGCTAGACTCCAGCCCCCCCGGGAGGCGCAATGCCATGGCCAAGCTCTTCAGCAAGTTCCTGCTGCTCCTGGCCGTACTCATCCTGCCGCTGGGCATGCAGACGGCCGACGCCCGCGGCGGTGGCCGGGGTGGCGGCCGTGGCGCGGGCCGCATGGGCGGCAGCCGCGGCGGCGGCAACAAGAAGAAGCAGGCCAAGGCCGACGCGGAACGCACGAGGCGCGAGAACCACGATGCCTTCAAGCGTGAGGCCGCCGGTGACGCGCAATAGTCCGACCCCCCTGGGGCAACGCGGCCACCTCGCGCTCGTCTTCCTCTTCGGCCTCCTCCTCCCCGCCCCGACGCAGGCGGAGGAGATCAAGAGCGGCGACGCCCTCGGCCTGGCACGCGCCGGCTACTTCGATCAGGCCCGTGACGCGGCCAAGGCCGCGCTGGCCAAGGACCCGGGTGCCGCGGATGCCGCACGCGTCCTGCAGGACGTGCTCGTGGCCATGGGCGACGCGGAGGCCGCGCAGGCTGTCGCACCCGAGGGCGCCCCGCCGGTCGTGCTGCAGGGACTCGCCGCCCGCATGCTCCCGCCCAAGAAGGCGGTCAAGGCCCTCACCGCGGTCCTGAAGGTCGACGGCGCACCACCGCGCCTGCGCCTGGACTTCGCCCACGCCCACCTCGCCGCCGGCACCCCCTCCGCCGCCGAGGCCAACGCCTCCCTCTTCCTGAAGGCCGTGCCCGACGATCCCGAGGGCCTCGCCGCCCTCGGCCTCGCCCTGGCCGCGCGCAACAAGGAAGCCAGCGCCCGCGACGCCTTCACCCAGGCCCTGGCGGGCGCGCCGGGGCTCGCCCCCGCCACCATCGGCCTTGCGGCCCTGCATACGCGGGCGAAGAAGGCGCAGGCCAGCCGCGAGGTGCTGCAAGCAGCCCTCGCCGTCCACCCGCATCACCCGCACCTGCTCCTCGCCCTCGCTTCGGATCAGACCGTGGCCGCGGAGTACGACCTCGCCCTGCGCACCCTCGACGCCGTCCTGAAGCTGCCCGTCCCCAAGGCCGACGTCCACGCCCAGATGGCGGAGGTGCAGCGGGCCAAGAGGGCCTACGCGGACGCCGAACGCTGCGCCAAGGCCGCCCTCGCCCTCGAGCAGAACAACACGCGCGCCATGCGCGTGCTCGGCTTCGTGCACTTCAAGCGCGGCAAGTACGCCGAGGCCCTGGGCGACTACCAGACCATTGCGCTGCTGCTGCCGAAGGACGCCCAGATCCACGCCGACATCGCCCTCGTGCATGTGGTCACGGGGAAGCTGAAGGAGGCCGAGGCGTCTGCCAAGCAGGCACTCAAGCTCGACAAGAACCTGGTCGACGGCCACCTGCGCATGGGCCAGGCGCTGTACCTGCGCGGCAAGGCGAAGCAAGCCAAGAAGTCCTTCGGCGTCGTCCTCAAGGCCGACAAGGACAACGTCCTCGTCAACCGCTACCTCGGCTACACACTGCTCGACGAGGGCAAGCCCAAGACGGCGATCAAGCACTTCCGCATCGTGGCCGAGGCCGACGAGAAGGACAGCGCCAGCGTGCGCATGGTGGGTCGCTGCCAGCTCGCGATGGGCAAGGTCGAAGACGCCGTCGCGTCGTTCCAGGAGGCCGTCGGTCGCAACGAGAAGGATGCCTTCGCCTACTTCGATCTCGGCAAGGGACTCGAGCGGCAGGAGAAGTGGGAAGACGCCTCCGCCGCCTACCAGCGCTCGATCGCACTCGATGCCGAGCTGCCCCACCCGCACCTCTATCTGGCCGAGCTGCTCGACGGCGTACAGGACGAGCCCGATCAGGCGCTGCCGCACTACAAGCGCTATCTGGAGCTCGGCGGCTTCGACGAAGGCAAGGCCATCGCCAAGCGCGTCGAGCAGCTCGAGAAGCCGTAGCGCAAGGACGCCCGCGCGCGCGGCGTCCAAGACCCCGGAGCGAATCAACCGCCCGGAGTCCCCCCACCTTGCGCATCCATCGCCTTCCCCTGTGGGCGTGCGCACTGCTACTCGTCCCTGCTTGTGCCAGTGCTTCGTCGCCCTCCGCCCCGCTCGTGCCCCCCGGCGCCACCGTCGTGACGCGCCCGCTGGCCACCGCCCGCCGCGGCGGCCCGGCCACCGGGGCCGCCTGCGTCACGGCCGTCCCGCGCCTGCCCGCACCGGGCCGGGTCGTGCGCACGCCGGTGCGCCGCCACGCCGCCGCGCCCGTCTGCAAGCCCGTCTGCAAGCCCGTCTGCCAGCCGGCCCG
>JARGNS010000114.1 GCA_029213105.1 Planctomycetota bacterium | reverse complement strand
CGGCGCTCTGGATGGGGGCGTTGTCGGTGAGGACGGCGTAGACGGTGACGTCACCGAGCTTCTCGTCCAGACCGAGGTGATCGGTCAGGTTGCCCTGCGGGTCGGCATCGATGAGCAGCACCGAGCGCCCCCGCAGTGCCAGCGCGGCACCGAGGTTCACGGCGGTGGTGGTCTTGCCCACGCCGCCCTTCTGGTTGAGGATCGCGACGACTCGCACGTTCCCTGGATCCTACAGGCGCTTTCCGACGCCGTCCGGGCTCTCCATGAGGTGCCGGAGGGCGACGGTGGCGAAGGCGCCCGGGGGCAGCACGAAGCGCACGACGACGCAGCCCTCGTGATCCACGTCCAGGCTGGCCTCCTCGAGGGGCACCCGCAGGGGGCGCCGCAGCCCGCGGGCGCGGCCGTGGCCCTCGCGGAACGCCTCGGGGTCGGCCCCCTGGGCGTCCAGGATGGCCTGCTCGATCGCGCCGGCCTCGTCCGTGGGCATGGCGCCGTCGTAGCCCACCAGGGGCCCCGTGGGCGACATGACGAGGGCCTTGGCGCGGGCCGCGTCGGCCTCGGGGTCCCGGACGCGGACGGTGGCGCTGGAGTCGTGCAGCCAGGCGATGTCGCCCTTCAGGAGGCGGTCGCTGGTGCCGTCGCGCATGCGCTGGTCGAGGACGAGGTTGAACAGGTAGGACTGCCAGGCGGAGAGCCAGATCCGGCGGGGGCCGCGGCCCATGGCCTCGAAGGCGTCCTTGGGCGACCCGCCGCGCGCGAGCACGCCGGCGGCCTTCTTCTCGGTGCGGTGCTTCAGGGGGAAGAGCGCCTGGGCCTCCTCCAGCTTGCCTTCGTCGTAGGCGTGGCGGGCCTGCACCATCAGGGGGTTCATCTCGAGGGACATGGGCCGTCCCAGCAGCTGGTCGACGAACTCGCGCCAGTCCTCGTGCAGCATCGCCCGGCCCAGCAGGTGACCGTCCTGGCGCGTGCCGAAGCGCTGGCCGCCGTAGGCATTGGGCATGCCGCGCCGGACCAGCGTCTCGAGGACCTCGCGGGCCGCGTCGACGCGCGAGAGGTCGGCGCCGCGGATCTTGATCGTGAAGCGGTTGCCGAGCAGGTGGCCGATCTTCAGCGGCTTCTCGTTGCGCACCGCCGTGAGCACCTTGAACTTCCGGTGCCGGATGCCGAGGACGCGCTCGGGGCGCACCTTGGGCAGCGAGACGTACTGGCGTGCGACGGCGCGGGCGTCCTTGAGGCCCGCGTAGCCGATCACGCGCTCGCTGACCTTGGCCGTCTTGCTGAGGAACAGCAGGGCGTCGAAGGTGGGGGTGGCGCGCTTCTCGATCAGCGTGATCGTGTGGTCGCCGCGCCCGGAGGGGCGGTAGAGGGGGATCTCCTCGACGAGGAAGTCCTCGGCCCGCTCCTTGATGACGCCGCCGAGGCCGGCGGCCAGCCCATCGAGGGTGGCCACGCCGGCGGGATCATGCAGGAGGTCGGGAGCGCTCACCCGCGCAGGCTACGCCGGAAGCGGCGCGGGGCGTACAGGCGACCCCACCCGGTGCGACGCGGCGTCGGCTCAGTCCTTGAACTTCTTGCCGAACTCGATGGACTCGAGGGTGAGGCGAATCGCCTCGCCCCACTTCTTGTAGGCCATGCCGCTGAAGGTCACGAAGATGCGGTAGCTGTGCTCGCGGTTGCGGAACGCGAAGCGGTAGACCGTCTCGAAGCCGGGGAAGCCGCCGGCCGGGCGCTTGCCGACCATGCTGCCGCGCACGGCCTCGCCGCCCTTGCCCTTCGGGCCGATGTTGTTCTTCTTCACCTTCTGGGCGAAGCCGAGCTTCTTGATCATGTCGGAGGCGTCAACCTCGACGGGACGCTTCTTGCCGGCCTTGAAGATGACCTTGCGGTTCTTCTCTTCCTCCATGTACGGCAGCGTCAGGAAGGTCTTCGCGCCCTTGGTCTGGGGCTTCTTGGGCCACTTCCAGGTGGCGAGCTCGCCCTTGGGGTGGTTGTTGTCGAAGTTCTGCCACCAGCTGGGGCCGATCCAGCGCATGAGGTTCGGCGGCGGGGCCTGCACGCCGTCGATGTACTGGGTGTTCGGCGGGCCGTAGATGTAGAAGGCGTAGCTGCCCATGCGATCGGAGTCCGCCGCCTTGAAGACGAGGAAGTCCGTCTTCTCTTCGTCGGTGATCTCGAGGCGCTTGATCTTCTTGTGCTTGGTCATCGTCCAGCGCTGCGCGCGGAACTCGAGGTACTCCTCCTCGCCTTCGTCGCCGGGCTCGTCGTCGCCGTCGCCCTTCTCGGGGGCGGCCTTCTTCGGCGCGGCCTTCTTGGTCTTCTTCTCCTTGGCGGTGATCAACGAGAGCGCGTTGCTCTCCATGTAGTTGATGTCGACCGACAGGCCCTCTTCGTCGTACTCGCTGGGCCAGGCGTAGAGCCGCATCATGATCAGCTTGCCGCGGGCGATCGTGGCCAGCAGGATGCCCTCGCAGGCGCCTTCCTTGGCCTTGAGGTCGTTGGCCTTGCCCTTGGTGCGCAGGACGAGGGCGGGGTGGTCGAACTTGCCGTCCGCGCCCATCGTCGTCACTTCGCTCTCGACGTCACCCTCGCTGCCCTTGAAGCGCTTGAGGAGGAACTCGCGCACATCGTCGTCGTCGGCGAGGTCCTCGACGCTCACGCCTTCCTCGGCGTCGCGCACGGCGAGGTGCATCAGGGCGCCGAGGCCGCCGGCGGGCTTGCCGCCCTTGAGCTTGACCAGCTCGCGCTTGGCGGCCTTGACGATGCCGGCCTTGCCCCAGGCGGGGTTGTGGCTGAGCCACGTCCAGGGGTTGGCGCCCTCGGGGATCTCGAGGATGACGTTCTGCTCGTCGCTGGACCAGGTCTTGGCGACGGCCGCGGAAGGCGGCATGAGCAGGGCCAGCGTGGCGGCGAAGGCAAGCCAGCCGGCGAGAACGAGGTGTGTGCGGGGCATGCGGGGCTCCCGGACGCGAAGCGAAGGCCGCGAGGCTACTTCTTGAACTTCACGCCCTTCTTCACGGTCTTGATGAGCTTCTTGAGCTTCTTCTCTGCGTCGACGCCGCCGTACTGGAAGCGGAAGCGAAGCAAGTTGCTCTTGTACTTGACGATCCACGCTTCCTCGACGAACGGGGCGTCACCGAGGTTGCCCGTGAAGCGGTAGGTCAGGCCCTTGCCCTTGCCGAACGAGCCCTTCTTGAAGAAGGGCGGCTTGCCCTTCTTGCTGAGCAGGGCGTTGTCGCCGCCGCCGGCCTTCCACTGCTCCATGCGCTTGTCGATGATGGCTTCGGGGTCGGTGTTGGCTACGTTGCTGATGTTGAGCGGCCACGCGCTCACATCGAAGTAGAGGTACGCGGAGCCGTCTTCGCTGCGGGCCTCGCCGGCCCAGCGCAGCTCGCGTTCCATGCTGCCGCCGGCGGGCACCTTGGCCATGCCCTCCGGCTTGGTGAACGTGCAGCCGGGGAGCGTGTACTTCTTCTCCTTGCTCTGGCTCTCGCCACGCTTGGAGGCGAAGTCGGGGACGGATTCGATCGCGAGGGGGCCGCGCTGATCTTCCTTCGTCTCGAGGAACTTCACGCCCTTGAGGCTCTTGCCGACGAAGGGGGCGAGGTGCTTGTAGACGTCGGTGTGCCCGTCGCCGATGCCGCGGAAGAAGTACAGGTCGCCACGCAGGGTGACGACGAAGAGCATCACCACGCGGTGGGCGCCCTGATGCTCGCCTTCGAACTTCACGTAGGCGCCGCGCGCGTTGCCGATCTTGATGTCGTCCTTGTTGCGCGTCTTGCCCGTGATGACCTTGGGCAGCGTGCGCCACTGCTTCTCGATGAGGTTCTGGGCGCCGTTGCCCTGCACGAAGGCACTCGGCTTGAAGCCGGCAGGCGTCTTCTGGATGATCACGTCGATCAGCAGGCGGTTGTTGTCGGGGGTGTTCTTCTCGAACTCGCCCTTCTTGCGCTTGACCATGCCGCCGGCCCACATGAAGCGGCCGGACTCCTGCTTGACGTCCTCCGTGGCGCCGATCCAGCGCAGCGGGCCCTCGGGGAGCGTCCACTGCATGTTGCGCTCGGGCAGCTTGACGCAGCTGCCTTCGCGCTTCGGACCGCTGGCGGGCCAGTCGATGCCGTCATCGCTGTCGTCGCTGCCGCCGTCATCGTCGTCCGCGTCCGACTCGCCATCGGCGCTGCTGTCGACCTCGTCGAAGGTCTCGTCGGCGTCCTGCTGGCCGGCGCCCTGGGTGAGGCGGAAGCCCTGGCGGATGCCGTTCAGCCCGGCGTTCTGCGTCATGTGCGCGCCGAACCAGGCCTGCACGATCAGCTGGTAGAAGCGACCGTTGGTGTGGATGACGTACGTCCGCAGGTGGGCTTCGTCACCGCCGTCGGTCTTGACCTTCTTGACGACGACCTTGCCCTTCACGCCCGAGAGGGTCGTGTCGAGGACCTTGCTGCGCACGAGGCTGCCGAGGCCCTCGGCGCCGGCCTTCTTCACGTCGTCCACGCGGCCGGCGACGTCCAGGTCGCTCTGCTGCACGTAGATGAAGGCCGTGATCGAGGCGGACTCGCAGTCGGCCTTCGCGACGATGCCATGGGCCTTGTCGTCGGGCGAGGCCGCGCTGAACGCCCAGTCGTTGGGCAGGGTCCAGGTGAAGCCCTCGGCCTTGAACTCCTTGCTCGGGCCGGCCAGGGAGGCCGTCGCGGGCAGGAGCAGCAGGGCGAGGATGACGGGCAGGGCCCAGACGGGCCGGATGGTGCTGCGAAGGCTGCGCATGGAGCTTCCTCTTGGTGGACACCTCCCAGGGGAGGCTGCGGGCAGGGAATGCCCGTGTTCCAGATACTAACGTCTACGCCGCCCCCATGGGACCCGGCGTCTCCCCGACGAGTCGCCCCACGGGCCTTGAGCCCGCCCCCCAAGCGGGTCTGGGGCCCCGGCCGTGGCCACGGTGCAGGCGCCAGGGCCGGAAGGCGGCCCCATTTGGGGCGCTGCGGGCGAACCGGGCCGCCGGAGGGGGCGGGACCCCCGCGGTCGAGCGCGGCCGGGACGTACGCCCAGGGTTTGCGCCCCCGGCGCGTCCCGCCTCCGGGGCAACCAGGCTTCATGGGCAACCGGGCTTCCCGGGCCACAAGGCCGACTACGCCTCGGGCGCGTCGCCCTCCGCCGGGCTGTCGTCACCCGCAGCCTCTTCGCCGGCCGTCTCGCCGCCGGCATCGGTCGCGGGCGCCTCGCCCTCGGGCAGGTCCCCGCCTTCGCCCTCGGCGAGATCGTCTTCCTCGGGGCGGACGCTGGCCATGGAGACCAGGCGATCGCCGTCCGGGACGTTGATGGCGCGCACCCCGGCGGTGGCGCGGCCCATCACGCGGAACTGCTCCTCGCTGACGGACATGCGGATGGTCTTGCCGCCCTCGGTGATGAGGATGACCTCGTCGCCGTCGCGCACGGCCCGCGCCGCCACCACCGCGCCGTTGCGGCGCAGGCCGTCGGCGGAGATGTTGCGCAGCCCCAGGCCGCCGCGGCCCTGGATGCGGTAGTCGGCGAAGGCGCTGCGCTTGGCGTAGCCGCGCTCGCAGACGGTGAGGAGCGTGTCCTCGTCATCCACGACGGCCATGCCCACGACCTGGTCGGACTCGGCCGAGCGGAACTTGATGCCGCGCACGCCGCGGGCGGTACGGCCCATGGCGCGGACCTGGCTGGCGGAGAAGCGGATGGCCATGCCCTGGGCCGTGAGCAACACGACCTCGCGGGTGCCGTCCACCAGGCGCGTGCCGATGAGCGAGTCGCCATCCACCAGGCCGATGGCGAGGATGCCGCCGCGGTGGATGTTCTGGAAGTCGGAGAGGCGTGTGCGCTTGACCAGGCCCTGACTCGTCGCGAAGAGGATCGACTGTTCGGTCGACATGTCGCGCAGGGGCAGGATCGAGCAGATGCGCTCATCCGGTCCCATGTTCAGGAAGTTGATGGCCGCGCGGCCCTTCGCGTAGCGACCCAGCTCGGGCAGGCCGTACACGTGCTCCTTGTAGACCTTGCCCTTGTCGGTGAAGCACAGGATGAGGTCGTGGGTGTTGGCGATGAGCAGGTGCTCGACGAAGTCGCCGGCCTTGGACTCGGTGCCCTTGATGCCCTTGCCGCCGCGCCGCTGCTTGCGGTACTCCTCGATGCCCGTGCGCTTGATGTAGCCCTCGTGGCTGAGGGTGACGACGACGTTCTCGGGCGTGATGAGGTCGAGCGAGGTGTAGTCGCCCTGGGAGTCCTCGATGGTCGTACGACGCTCGACGTTGTAGCGCGTGCGGATGAGGTCCATGTCCTGGCGGATGATGGCCTCGATCTCCTTGGGGTCGGCCAGGATGATCTTGTAGCCGGTGATCTTCTCTTCGAGGTCGGCGTTCTCCCGCTCGAGCTCCTGGCGCTGCAGGCCGGTCAGGCGCTGCAGGCGCATCTGCAGGATGGCCTCCGCCTGGGCGGTGGAGAAGCCGAACGTCGAGATGAGGCCGGCCTTGGCCTCCTTGGGGTCGGCGCTGGCGCGAATCAGGGCCACGATCTCGTCGATGAGGTCGAGGGCCTTGATGAGGCCGGAGACGAGGTGGTGGCGCTCTTCGGCCTTGCGCAGCAGGTAGCGCGTCCGCTTGGTGATGACTTCCTTGCGGTGGCGGACGTACTCCTCGAGCAGACGCTTGAGGTTGCAGAGCTCGGGCCGGCCATCGACCAGCGCGATCATGATCATGCTGAGCGAGTCGCGCAGCTGGCTGAACTTGTAGAGCTGGTTGAGGACGATGTCCGGGTCTTCGCCGCGCTTGAGCTTGATGACGATGCGGACGTCCTTGGAGGACTCATCGCGGATGTCGGAGATGCCCTGGATGCGGTCGGTCTTGACGCCGGCGGCGATCTTCTTGAGCAGGGTGCTCTTGTTCACCTGGTAGGGGATCTCGGTGACGATGATGAGCGTCGCGCCCTTGGCGTTCTCGACGATCTCGCACTTGGCGCGCATCTCGAGGATGGCGCGGCCCGTCTTGTAGGCCTCGAGGATGGCACCGCGGCCGCAGATGCGTGCGCCGGTCGGCAGGTCGGGCCCCGGGATGTGCTCCATGAGCTCCGGGATCTCGATGTCCGGATTGTCGAGCAGCGCCTCGATGGCGTTGGCCACCTCGCTCGGGTTGTGGGGGGGGATCGACGAGGCCATCGCCACGGCGATGCCCGAGCCGCCGTTGATCAGCAGGTTCGGGAAGCGCCCCGGGAGCACCTTGGGCTCCATGCGCGACTCGTCGTAGTTCGGCTGGAAGTCGACGGTCTCCTTGTCGATGTCGTCGAGCATCTCGACGGCGGCCGCCGTCATGCGGCACTCGGTGTATCGCATCGAGGCCGCGGGATCGCCGTCGATCGAGCCGAAGTTGCCCTGCCCGAGAACGAGCGTCTCGCTCATGTTGAACGGCTGGGCCATGCGGACCAGCGTCGGGTAGATGGCCTGGTCACCGTGGGGGTGGTAGTTGCCCATCGTCTCGCCGACGACCTTGGCGCACTTGAGCGTCTTGTGGCGGGGCGAGAGGTTGAGGTCGTTCATCGCCACGAGGATGCGTCGCTGGGACGGCTTGAGGCCGTCGCGGACGTCCGGCAGGGCGCGGTCCACGATGACGCTCATGGCGTACTTCAGGTACGACTGCTTGAGCTCCGTGGCGATATCGAGGTCCTGGATCCGTTCGCTGGGCGGGCTGCCGTCGCTGGCGGGTGCAGGGCTACCGGAATCGGGCGTGCCATCGGCCATGTGCTGCTCTTCCACTCCCTCGGGATCGTGTGGGGGGGTGCTGGCTCCAGCGGTCGAAGTCCAGCGGTGCTGATCACCGTCGATCGGTGGTCATAACTCCTTGTTCTGCAAGGGGTTTACGGTCTCCCATCACGAGCCTCACAGTCTACCAAAAGGGACCCCCGAAACCGACTCGAAACAGGGCGTGGAAGGGCCTTCTGGGGCGTCGAAAGCGTGGCCCCCGATGCCCGCTGGCGGGGGGCCCGCATCCCGGGGATAAGACACCATGCGCACCGCCCTTCCGGCCCTCTTCGCAGCCCTTCTGATGGCCCTCGGGGCGGGGGGCGGCCGCACCCGCGCCCCCGGCGGCCAGGGCACCCTGGACGTCACCCCGGACCAGGTCCCGCTGCTCGTCCTGGAGGGCAGCCCCTACGAGATGGGCTGGTGGCACGGCCACCTGCTGCGCGGCGCGATCCTCGAGCGCGCGGGGGCCGCCCGCCGGCTCCAGCCGGCCGACTACATCGAGGCCTTCGCCGACCAGGGCCTGCACCGCCTGGGGGAGCGCCTGCGCCAGGAGCTGGACGGCATGGCCGCCGCCACCGGCCTCACCCCCCTCGACCTGATGCGGGCCGAGGTGGCGCCCGAGCTGCTGCGCTTCAAGGGCGCCCAGGCCACCCTGGTGGGCATGGCCGGCCTGGCCCCGACCGTGGAGGGCTTCGAGGCCCGCCTGCGCTACGGGGGCGCGGGGATGCCCGCCTTCTGCCGCGACACGGTCGTGATCCACCGCAAGCCCACCGGGCGCCCCGAGAGCCTGGGGCTCTGCCGACGCGGCTCCCTGGGGGCGTGGGCCTACGTGACGGCGGAGGGCCGCGGCTACCTGCTCGCCGAGGTCGACGTCACCAACGCCAACCGCAAGGGCTTCGGTGGGGGGCGGCCGTTCGAGATGGCGGCCCGCGAGGCGCTGGACGCCACCGCCGACGTCGAGCAGTTCGCCGCCGAGCTCAATGGCAGCATGGGGCACACGGGGCTGGGCTTCTCGCTGCACCCGACGGAGCTGCCGCGCGTGCGCGCGATGGGCGGCGTGCAGATCTACACCGCCCCCGACCTGCCGTGGGACCTCGGCGCCCGGCCGTTTCTCGCGGTGGGGCCGTACGGCGATCCCGAGAGCCCGGACGCCAAGGCGCTGCAGGCCCAGGTCGTGGCGCCGCCGGAACTGTCCCTGGACGAGCGCTGGTTGCGTCTGGAGGGCCTGGGGGGCCTGCCCCTGCCCGCGGGCACGCAAGCCCCCACACTGACGATCAAGGCCGTGGGCGAGGTCCTCTCGCTCGCGTGGCTCGTTCCGAACGGCAACGGCCGCCACGTCGAGGTCGCGCTCGCGCGCTAGCCGTCCGCGCTTCCGGGCGCACACACGCTGCGCCCTGCGGGCTTCGCTGGAGCGCCCCTACGGGGAGAGGTCACGGATCACGCGCCCCGACAGGGATCCCCTCGCCGGTTGCGGGACCTATCGTCGCGGCGGTCTTCGTAGGGGCGG
>JARGNS010000113.1 GCA_029213105.1 Planctomycetota bacterium | reverse complement strand
GTGTGTCCGCCCGAGCCGCGCACGCGAGCCGGCGCAGCGTGCAGGTAGGCGTGCCCCGTAGGGGCGGTCCAGCCGGCGCTGCGCCGGCGTGTGTCCGCCCGCGAGCTACGAGGGCTTGCGCGCCTCGAGCACGGCCGCGAGGCCGTTGTTCAGCGAGTGCAGCTGCACGTCGACGAAGCCCTGCGCCTCGAGCAGCGGGCCGAAGTCCGTCGCCCAGGGACTGTCCTTGACGATGTCGTACAGATCCTCGAAGCAGTGCACCCAGTGCGGATGGTCGCGCTGCACCTTCGCGAGCCACAGGTCGTACTGCTTCTTCAGGTAGCGCTCGATGCGCGGATCCTGGGGATGCGTGAAGTCGTGCAGGAGCACATGCGCCCCCGGCGCACACCAGCGCCAGAGGTTCGCGGCGAGTACGGGACGATCGGCGTACTTCGGCACGTAGCACGACGTGACGAGGTCGTAGTGCCCGTCGGGTAGCTCCGCATCCTCTACGGGGCTGTGGACCCAGGTGGTGCGCTCGGTCAGGCCGCGCTGCTCGGAGCGCCCCCGCGCCACGGCCTGGTAGTCGGCCTGGAGATCGACACCGGTGAGGTGGCAGTCCGGGAAGCGATCCAGGATCAGGAACGAGAGGATGCCCGTGCCGCTCGCGAGGTCGAGGACCTCGCGCGGCGCCTCCATGCGCTCGAGCATCCACTGCTTCCAGCGATGGTCGAGCTTGCCCGTGGACTCATCCACGATGCGGTCGTAGTCGTCCGCCGTGCCCCCCAGGATCCGCAGCACGGTGTCCTGGCCTACGGTGCGTCCGGTGCTCATGTCTGGCCCTCTGCCTGCAATGCCTCGACGGCGAGCGCGAGGAAGTCGTCGAGTTCGATGCCCGCGCCTGCGCAGCGCGCGATCAGGTCGCGCTCCACGTTGACGGCGAAGCCGGCCTTCTTGAAGCGCTTCTTGAGGCTCTTCAGCTTGAGGTCCTTCACGTCCTTGGACGGCAGGACCTGGCACGAGGCATGGATGAGGCCCACGACGGCTTCCGCCGCGGAGACCGCGTGGTCCATCACGGAGATGCAGCGGATGCCGGTCGCCACGAGCCCCTTGTCGTTGTGGGCCGCGATCGCGTGGATGCCGGCGGGTGCCATGCCTTCCTCGCGCAAGACCTCGGCGGCCACGAGGCAGTGACGCTCCGGCTCCTGGGCCTTGTCGAAGTCGAGGTTGTGCAGCAGGCCGAGGACCCGCCAGGCTTCGACGTTCTTGCCCAGTCGGTTCGCCATGGCCGCCATGACGACCGCGGACTGCTCCATCTGGCGGCGCAGGCTCGGCGTCGTGACCCACTCGTCGAGCAGGGCCGTGGCGCGCTCGAGGCTGATGCCCGCATCCTCGAGGTCGTCGGCGGGCTCGCCGAGGAGCGCACGATGCTCGGCGCTCATCGTCTCGTCCCCCGCGTCGGCCTGCGGCGCGGCGTCGCTGGAGGCGGCCTCCTCCACCTTCTCCAGCGGCTTGAGCAGCGGGAAGAGGGTGACCTCGCGCAGGTTGTCCTGCCCCATGAGCAGGGCCACGAAGCGCTCCACCCCCATGCCCCAACCGGACATGGGCGGCATCCCGTGCTCCATGCAGCGCAGGTAGTCCTCGTCGAGCGGCAGGGTCTCGTCGTCGCCAGCGGCGCGGGCGTCCATCTGCTGCTCGAAGCGCGCGCGCTGGTCGAGCGGGTCGACCAGCTCGGAGTACGCGTTGATGAGCTCCCACCCGTTGGCCACGAGCTGGTAGCGAGCGACGCGCGTCGGGTCGTCGTCGTTCATGCGCGCGAGCGGCGAGAGATCGATCGGGTGATCGGTCACGAAGGTGGGGTTCACCAGGGCGGGGCGACTGACCTTCTTGTAGAGCTGATCGATGAGGTTGCCGCGACTCATCGTCGCGATGCCCTCGGCCTCGAGCTGGATGCCCTTGGCGGCAATCGCAGCGCGGACGGCGTCGGCATCCGGGAGTTCCGCGTAGTCGATGCCGGAGTCACGCAGGATCAACTCACGCATCGAGATGCGCGGCCACGGCGGCTCGAAGTCGATCGTCGTGCCGCCGACCTCGACCTGGCGCGTCCCAAGCAGGGTGTCCACGAGGTGCAGGATGAGCCCCTCGGTGAAGTCCATGTTGTCGCGGTAGTTCCAGTAGGCCGCGTACCACTCCACCATGGAGAAGTCCTGCAGATGCGCGGGGCTCATGCCCTCGTTGCGGAAGCAACGAGCGACCTCGTAGACGCGGTCCATGCCCCCCGCCACGCACTGCTTCAGCCACGTCTCCGGGGCGATGCGCAGGACGCACTGCATGTCCATGGCGTTGTGATGCGTGATGAAGGGCTTGGCCAGCGCGCCGGTCACCTTCGTCTGCAGGATGGGCGTGTCGACTTCCTCGAAGTCGTGGTCGTCGAGGTAGCGCCGCATGGCACGCACGAAGCGCGTGCGGAACCGGAAGCGCTCGCGCGTCTCCGGGTTGCTCACGAGATCGAGGTAGCGCTCGCGCTGCTTGGCCTCGATGTCGGCCAGCCCCTTCCACTTCTCGGGCAGGGGGCGCAGGGACTTGCTGAGGAACGTCCACTCCGCGGCCCAGACCGACGGCTCGCCCTTCTTCGTGCGCGCCGTCGTGCCCTCGACGCCGATGTGGTCGCCGAGGTCCACCCACGCCTGGAAGCGCTCGAGGGGCTCGTCGCCGATCTCGTTGGCATCGAGGACCACCTGGCAGCGGCCGGAGCCATCCTGCAGGTGGACGAAGAGGAGCTTGCCGAACATGCGGCGCGTCATCACGCGGCCCGCGACACGTACGGCCACGCCCGAGCCGGCGTCATCACCGGTCTGGTTGGCGGCGGCCTCGCGTGCCTTGGCCAGGGTGTGGCTGCGCTCGTAGCGCTCGGCATAGGGCAGGACGCCGGCGGCCTTGATGGCCGCCAGCTTCTGCAGGCGTGCGTCGTCGCTCATGACGCGTCCGTCCCCAGATCGAACGTCGCGCCCTCGGACAGGGTCAGCACCTCGACGCCGTCCTCCGTGACCGTAACGGTGTGCTCGAACTGCGCGGAGAGGCTCTGGTCGACCGTGACGACGGTCCAGTGATCGCCGAGGATCTGGCAGCGCCAGTCCCCCATGTTGATCATGGGCTCGACGGTGAAGGTCATGCCGGGCAGGAACATCTCGCCATCGCCGCGACGGCCCACATGCGAGATCGTGGGCGGTCCGTGGAAGATCGTCCCGATGCCGTGGCCGGCGAACTGGCGGACGACGCTATGCCCGCGGCCTTCGGCGAAGCGCTGGATGGCATGACCGATGTCGCCGACATGCCCGCCGGGCTTCACCTGGGCGATGCCGATGCGCATCGACTCGAGGGTGTCGTCCACCAGGCGGCGTACTTCGGGATCGGCCTCGCCCACGATGAACGTGCGGGAGGTGTCGCCGTGGAAGCCGTCGATGATGGGCGTCACATCGACGTTGATGATGTCCCCCTCGCGCAGCACGTGGCTGGGACTCGGGATGCCGTGGCAGACCACGTGGTTCACCGAGGTGCAGCAGTGCTTGGGGAACGGATGGGCACTGCCGGCCGGATAGCCGAGGGGACCGCTGATGCCGCCCCGCTTCTGCGTCTCGGCGTCCACGTAGCGATCGATTTCCTCGGTCGTGAGGCCGGGCTCGATCATCGTCGCCACGTGGTCGAGCAGGCCGGCGGCAAAACGGCCAACGACCCGCATCTTCTCGACTTCGTGCGGCTGGAGGGTTACGGGCTGGTTGCGTCGTTTCTTGCGTCGTGCCATGGGACGCGCCTTCTACCACGCCGACGGCGAGCAGGCCCGCCCCGATCGCACCCCTCCCCGCCACGACCCGGGATCGACGCAGGTGGCCTGTCGAGGCCGCAAGCCGGGCCCTGCCCGAGCGGGGCGGGGATGCTGGCTTGCGCGGCAGCCCCCCGAACGCTCGGCGGCCCTCAACGGGCTGGGTGAGGCGCCGCGGCGCTTGCCCGTGTCCGGCGCCTGCTTGGGTGGCTCCTCGCGCCCCCTCCCGGGGGAATGGCGAAGCTGCCGCCCCCAGGAGGGCAGCACCGACCCGTGGCACCTCCTGCGATCAGCCACCGCCCACCTTCTTGCCGTGCTCGTAGACCGTGGAGTGGCTGATGCCGCCGCCGCCCGGATACCAGGTGTTCGACACCCAGCGGCCGTGCTTCTCCCCCTTGTCGTAGCCCCCCACGACCGTCTCGCGCCCCTCCGGATCGAAGCCACGGTAGGGCCCGTGCTTCTCGCCGTCCACGTACTTCGTCTCCGAGGACGGCTGGCCGTTCGCGTAGAACTCGCGCACCACCCCGCCCGCGCGCCAGGCAACGTAGCCCGTCTCGTCGACGTGCTTGCTGTAGCGGCCGCGGGAGCGCACGGCCCCATCCGGGTAGTAGCCGATGTGGTCGAAGCCCTCGGCATCGTAGGTGTCCCGCGAGCGCAGGTAGTGCTCGCCCCCGTGGGCGTAGTCCCAGGTCAGCTTCAGGCCAAGCAGCTCGCCCTTGTGGTACTCGGCCGTGCTCTCCTGATCCCCGCGGCGGAACCAGGTCTTGCGCGTCCCGTGGTAGTCGCCCTCGCGGTAGGACGCTTCCTCGGCCACATGGCCCTCGGGGAAGTACTCCACCCATGTGCCCGTGCGCCTGTCCTTGGCGTACTGACCACGCGCCGAGGGCTGGCCATCCTCGTAGAACTCCTCGCTGGGGCCCTCGCGCAGGCTGCGCGTCTCGCCGGCCTTCCAGGTCACGCGAGACTTCAAGGTGCCGGGCGGTTCGTAGGTCTCCCAGACGCCGTCCTGCCGCGAGCGGCCCGTGTGCACGGCAAAGCGTCCCACGTGGGCACGCTTGCCTTCCTCACTCCATGTCTCGGTCGGTCCGTCGAGCTGGCCGTCCCGGTAGCTGCTGCGTTCCTGCATCGTGCCGTTCTCGTAGAAGAACTCCCACGTGCCGACCTTGCCGCGGATGCCTTTGGCATTCGCGCCGCCGATCTTGTTGAGATCCAGACGCGCCTCGGCGTAGCTCCCTTGCCAGCGCAGCGTCCCGTCAGGCCACCAGCGCCGCGCCTCACCGGACATCAGCGGGACGTTGTCCGGCCGCTCCGTGTAGCGGTACGTGATCTTGACGTAGGGCTTGCCGGTCGTGCCCGTGCCGAACTTCGAGACGATCCGGTCGCGGCGGTGCGTGATCACCATCCGGGCCGGGCTGTCCGGGTCGTAGCGGATCTCCTCGCCCTCGCGCACGCCGTGCACGAACGGGACCTCGCGGATGAGATCCCCCTTCGAGCCGTAGTCCCTGTAGGGACCATGCAGGCGGCCGTAGACCCACTCCGAGGTGCCGCCGAGGGTCTTGCCGTCGCCGTGCCATTCCTCGCGCAGCCCGTGGGCCACCTCACCGTACTCGTCGACCCAGTCCCGGGGCATGCCCCGGAAGCGCTTGAAGTAGACATAGCGGCGCTTGCGGCGGCCATCCCGGGTGTACTCCGTCTTGCGCAGCAGCGGGACCTTGCGCGTCTCGCCGGACTCGGGCAGCAGCACGCGCAGGGTGATCTCCTGGCGCGCCAGCTCGGGCCCCGCCCCGTTTGCGGCGAGTGCCCGCACCAGCACCACGTCCTCGACGACGTCCCCGGGGGCGAGGGGCGTCGAGTCGTCGTTCTCGTCTCCGATCTTGCGGATGCGCTTGAGCTTGCGCGTGGTGACCTCGATCTTCACGGGCTGCTCGGCATCGCCGGTCTCGCCCGTGCCTTCCAGCACCGCACTGACGCGCACGGGCTCCGAGCCATCCAGCGCCGCGCCGCCCAGCACGGGCACGCCGTCCGCCCGCGCCTTGAGCTTGAACGAGAGTCCGCTTCCGGCGGTGGGCGGCTGGAAGTAGCTGCCTCCGGCGCGCTTCGTGGGGCGCCAGCGCCCGCCCTCCAAGCGCATCTCGAGCGCCGGCTTGCGCGTCTTCGACGGCACCATCTCTTTGTGCAGCCGATCGGCGATGACGCGCCAGTCCTGGAAGACGGCCGTCCGCTCGATGTCGCGCGCGGCGAGCAGTTGCGCCGTGAGACGGACCTGCCAGTACTCGATCATCCCGCCCAGCAGGTCCGAGGCGAAGCGGCGGATGAGCCCCTCCCGGATGACGTCCACGCCCTCCTCCTCCATGTAGCTGCGGTAGCTGCGCGCCGCCGTCTGGTTCAGCACGCGGTCCACGACCGTGCCGGCGTACTGCGTCAGGAAGGGATGCAGCGCGCCGAGGCTGTTGCTGACCTCCTTCTCGGTGAGCCGCAGCGGCACGAAGGGCTTGTCGGGGCTCGGCACCCACACCGGGCCGTACTGCTCGGCCTGCTGGACAAGCACGCGCACGAACATGTCGTGGGCCATGGTGAAGCGCGCCGCGTCGCCACGCGGGGGCGAGCTGCGCGGCACGTGGCCTGCGTCGACCCCCGTCCACTGGCGGAAGAAGTGGCGGTAGATCCCCGAGCGATCGGGGCGGATCACGAGTTCCCCCGTCTTGGGCTTGTTCTCGCGCTTGACCTGCGCGGCGGGCAGGACGCAGATGCCCGAGTCGCGCATGCGGCCGAACACGGTGCCTGCGGCCGCCATGTTCGTGCGCCCCGCCTCTCCGGTGTACAGCGCGTCGATGGTGTCCTTGTTGGCCTGGCCGACGGCCCAGCCGACCGTCACCACCACCGTCCCGCGCATCACGTCGAAGGCGATCTTGACCGACGCGGCCCAGGGCACGACGCGGCAGAGCGTCATGAAGACGACGCTCTTGCCCAGTTCCTTGAACTTCTTCAGCGCGACCTTCGGGTCCTTGTCGTAGACCATCAGCGCCTGGGCCAGCGGGCCGATCGCCCAGTGCAGGCGCGAGCCCACGTTGAGTCCGATGAACTGGGCGTAGGCCCAGCCGCCGGCGTCGTTCTGGTAGAGCTCGATGAGCGTGAGCAGGTCCGCCAGCGTGTCCCACTGCAGCATCTCGTCCTGGAAGCGGTTCCAGACGTAGTCCTTGAGCCCGTGCTGCGCGATGTGGCCGCTGAAGTTGCGCCACTGTTCCGCGTGGCTCGGGAACGCCTGCTTGAGGTGTTCCTGGAAGGCTTGCTTGACCTCCCGCATCTCGGGCGTGAACCAACTGCGCCCCGCGCGCATCTCCGCCTCGAGCACGGCACGCGGGCCATCCTTGGCCGCCTTGCGCAGGGTATCGAGGCTCGGCATCTCGCCTTCGGCCAAGGGGCAGTGGGCCACGAGCTTGCGGCGTACCGTGGCGAGCTTCTTGTCGCACTCGGCCTGGATCTTCGGGTCGCACGTCTGCTGCTTGCGGGCCCAGGCCTCGGCATACTCCGAAGAGAGCTCGAGCACCGGCCGCATGGCCGGGCTGGCCTCGTCGAGCAGGCGCGCGATCGCGCGCGCCCCCGGACGCCGGGAGGCGAGCTTGCCATCCTCGAAGTCCATGTTGCGCAGCAGCGACACGGCCACGAGCAGGTTCTCCATCGCCGCGCGACTCGTCGCGGCGCGGAAGGTCGCATCGCGCTTGCGCGCGAAGGCGAAGCGCTCCACCGGCAACATGCGGTCCCAGGCGTCGCCGGCCATGGCGCGCATGGTCTTGGTATCGAAGGCGGGGGGATGGAGCATGTCCCGCGCCATCTGCGACACGCTGGCCGCCGTCGCATTGTGCAGGAAGCGCAACGCCATGCGTTCCTGACGCGTGACCTTGGCCGGATCCGAGTCCTTCGGAAGGCTCTTGTGGGTCTTGACGTGCACGCCCAGGTCGATCGCCTCGGCGATCTGCCGGTAGATCTTGCCCCCGCGGGGCGTGTCCGGATCGATATGCGGCCAGATGCGCCGCAGGAGCGCGATGCGGTCCTTCTCCTTCAGCTTCGGCCAGGGCTTCATGCCATGCAGCTCGCAGAACTGCTCGATGGCCCGGCCGCTGTACTTGAGCGGCCCCTTCGTCAGGTCGTGGTCGCCGCCGCCGGCGTGCTGACGCCCCTGGACGAAGTCGCTGAAGATGTGCGCCGCGCGCTCGAAGCGCTGCCAGCGCTCCGGGGCCGTACCGGAGAAGAGGCTGCGGCCCTCACGGAAGTTCTGCGGGGTCTCGGCGATGTAGACGGGCTTGCCGTTCTCCCAGGTCAGCTGCTGCACGTACATGCTGCCGGGCACGCGCCGGCCCTTCACCTCGATGTCGGCACCACCACCCTTGTAGGCCTCGGGATTGGCGGCCTGCTTGTCGATCGCGTCGCGGTACTTGAGCGCGAAGTCCTCGACGTCCGTCGCGAAGCGTGCATCCGGCAGGTCATTCCCGCCGGGGAAGAAGGTGACCTCGATCTCGGGGAAGTCCACGCCGCCGGTGGAGCCGACGTCGGCCTTGAGCTTCAGCTCGTCACGGGCGACCTTGACGACCGCGTCGAAGAAGGCCTTCTCGCGTACTTCGTCGCCAGCGAACACGGTGATGTCCTGATCGCGCGTGTAGTCGCCAGTGCCGCCGGCGTTGACGGCCTGCACCCTCTGACAAAGCGAGAGGCCCTGCTTCTCGAGGTCGGCGTTCGCGACGATCATCGCGCGGTGGTAGAGGTGCTTGAGGATCTCGTGACGCCCCACGTCGAAGCCTCGCGTGAGGGGGCGTACGAGGTCCCCCCCGTGCTTCAGGTCGTGGATGGCCTGCTTGCGGTCGTAGTCCTTGTCGCACGCAAGCCGCAAGGTGGCCTCGCCGACCGGACCGAGCGTGCCGTCTGGCGCGCGCACGTACTGGCCATGCCAGTCATGCTCGCCGCCGGCAGCCTGGGCGCGCGAGAGGATGCGCTGACCGGCCTCCGGATCATCGGGCGGCGTCGCCGGCTTGGGCGGGGCCTCGTAGTCCAGCTCGCCCTGCTGCTCGATCTGGTCTTCCGCGGAGGTGGCCAGCGGCGGCGGCAGCAGGGTCGCCGGCAGCAGCGTGGCCGCCGTCAGCAACACCAGGATGCGCAGCGTGCGCCACGGGCTCCAGGCAGTCTCGGTCTGTGCGTCGTAGGTCATGCGTCTCGATCCCTTGGTCAGTCGTCAAACAGGGCTTCGAACTCCGGGTCCACTTCACCGAGCACGCGTACCTGCAGCGGCACGCGCTGGGCATCGACGAGCACCTGGATGATCACGCCGAAACGCTGCGGCTCGCCCGCGGCGTCCACGCGCCGCTCGACCTCCGCGCGCACGCGCAGGCGCCAGCCGCCCCCGGCGACGGGTGTGATCGCCTCGGCCTGCGGCGCGCCCACCGGGCGCTGCAGCACGACCTCCCCCGCGCGACGCTCGGCCACGGAGGGCAAGGCCAGGACCGCCTCGACGAC
>JARGNS010000112.1 GCA_029213105.1 Planctomycetota bacterium | reverse complement strand
AGCAGATGCCGCCGCGAGGGGTGCCGCGCTGGCTCTGGCCGCCGCCGGGCGCCACCGTCCGGGCCGTGGTGATCCGGGAGAGCCGTGGCGCAGACGGCCGGCCCTGCCACGCCCTGGAGGAGGGCGACCCGCCCGGCCCCAAGCACCTCCGGGCGCCGCAGTGGCGGCCGGACGCGCACCCCCGGGCCGAGCTGCCTCCGCCGGCGACGCCCTTCGAGGGCCGCGCCCGGCTGGAGATCGCCACGACCCCCTTGCCTGCCGGGCGGGTGGGTCACGCGTACGCCCTCAATGGGGGCCCCCTGGGCGCGCCTGCGGCCGATGGGGCGCGCGGGATCGTCTGGCGCTTCATCGATGCCACCATCGGGCTCTGATCAGCCGGCTTCCCAAGACGGCGGGCGGCCTGTAGGTTTTCGCCTCGCCAGGGCTCCTGGTGGCCGGAGGCAACAGCACAAGGTGGGATTCGTCGTCGCCTGGATCATGCTGGCCGTCCTTTGGCTCGGCCTCTCGGGATTCACGGACCCGGTGCACCTCGTGTTCGGTGCCGTCAGCGTCACCCTCGTGAGCGCCCTGTCCCACCGGCATCTCACCGGGGGCGGCTCCGTCGGCCGCGGCATGGCGCGCCTGCTGCGCCTGGCCCTCTACATGCCCTGGCTCCTCTGGCAGATCGCGGCGGCCAACCTGGACGTGATGCTGCGCATCTTCGGCGTGCGCGAGATCGATCCGTGCGTCGTGCGCTTCAAGCCCGACCTGGAGTCGGACTTCGGGCGCGTGACGCTTGCGAACTCCATCACGCTGACCCCGGGCACCGTCACCGTCGACATCACCGACGACGGGGAGTACATCATCCACGCCCTCACCCGCGAGGCGGCCGACGCCGTGCTGACGCGGGTGATGGAGGCGAAGGCGCGGTCGGTAGAGGGAGGGTCGGATGCATGACGTCCATCTCCTGGCGCTGATCGCCGTCTTGATCGGCGTCCTGGTCGTGCTGCCGCGCGCCATCCGCGGGCCCACGCTCCTCGACCGCATCCTGGCGGTCAACGTGATCGGCACCAAGACGATCGTCTTGCTTGCGTTGATCGGCTTCCTGCGTGTCGAGCACACGATCGCCGAGGGCGCTGCGGCCGATGACTACAGTCGTGCGGGCTTCTTCCTCGACATCGCCCTGGCCTACGCCCTGATCAACTTCATCGCGACGATCGCCGTCTTGCGCTACATCGAGATCCGCGCGGGGCGCGCCAAGGCGCGCGAGGGGGGCGGAGCATGACCGTTCTCGAGATCATCGCGACCGTCGTCATCGCACTCGGCGCACTCGTCATGCTCGCCGGTGCCGCGGGCGTCGTGCGCTTCCCCGACTTCTACTCACGGCTGCACGCGGCGGGCAAGGCCGACACGCTCGGCCAGGGCCTGATCCTCCTGGGCCTCGCGATCCCGATCGGCCTGAGCCTGATCTCGTTCAAGATCGCGCTGATCATCCTGTTCATCTTCATCTTCAACCCGACGGCGACCCATGCGCTCGCGCGGGGGGCGTGGACACTCGGCCTCAAGCCCTGGGAGAAGCACCAGGGCGAGCCGCGCACGGACGACGAAGACGACGATCACGGTGAGGAGGATCACGCCTGATGACCCTCCTGACGCTCCTGCTCCTGGTGGGCCTCGCCGTCGCGGCGGTGCGCGTGCGCGATCTGCTCGCGGCCACGGCGATCCTCGGTGCCTACAGCCTGATGATGGCCGTGCTCTGGTGCCAGATGAATGCCCTCGACGTGGCATTCACCGAGGCCGCCGTGGGGGCCGGCATCTCCACCGTACTCATGCTGAGCGCCCTCCTGCGTGTGGGCGCCAAGGAAGGGCGTCGCGGCAGCCACATCCTGCGCCACCCGCTGATGACGATGCAGGAGTTGGCCACGACCATGCGCCGCAACGAAGCGCGCCGCAGCGCGTGGGGCAGCGCCCTGGTGTGTCTCCTCGTGGGAGCGGCCTTGCTCTACGGGACGATCGACATGCCGCGTGTGGGCGACGCCGAGTCGCCCGCCAACACCCACACGAAGGTCGCCGAGCACTACATCACCAAGTCACACGACGAGGTCGGCCCGGCAAACATCGTGACCTCCGTGCTGGGTGACTACCGCGGCTACGACACGATGGGCGAGACCTGCGTGATCTTCACCGCAGCCCTCTGTGTCCTCCTCCTGCTCCGTCAGACGGGCACGGCTCGGAGGCGTGATGAGGACTGAGAAGAGCCCCGTCATCCGCTACGTCGCCCTGCGCGCCGTCCCCTTCATCCAGCTGTACGCGCTCTACGTGCTCGGCCATGGAGAGGACGGTCCCGGCGGTGGCTTCCAAGGCGGCGTCATCTTCGCCTCGAGCTTCGTGCTGATGGCACTCGTGTACGGCTACGGGACCGGCCGCAAGGGCGCGCCGGAGAAGATCACCGACATCCTCGCCCCGGCGGGGTGCGTGCTCTACGCCGGCATCGGCTTGATCTGCCTGCTCATGGGCGGTGCGTTCCTGGAGTACGGGCGCCTTGCGGGCGAAGGAGCTTCCGAGGCCGCGAAGCACAGTGCGCACCACTTCGGCCTGATCGGCATCGAAGCCGGCGTGATGATCACGGTCACCGCCTCGATGATCACCTTGTTCTTCGAGATGGCCCGCGACGCCCACGTCGATCACGGACAGGACGACGACGACGGGGAGGATGACGATGCTTGACGTCCTCTCCCACCTGTGGAGCCACTACCACTACGTCTTCTACATCCTCCTGATGCTCATCGGGCTGTATGCCGTGCTGGCCAAGGGCAACCTGGTCAAGAAGGTCATCGGCCTCAACGTGCTGCAGACCGCCGTCTTCCTCTTCTACATCTCCATCGGCCGCAAGGCCGGCGGCACGGCGCCCGTGCTCTGGGAGGGCAAGCCCGAGACGGTGCCCTACGAGAACCCGCTGCCGCACGTCCTCATGCTCACGGCCATCGTGGTCGGCGTCAGCATCACGGCCGTCGCGCTGGCGTTGATCATCCGGATCAAGCGTGGCTACGGCACGATCGAGGAAGGCGAGATCCTCGCCCTCGACGAGGCCGACGCCCGAGGGGAGAGCTGACCGATGGTCGCCCACCTCCCCGTCCTGACGATCATGATCCCCCTCTTTGCAGGGCTCTTCATGCCCCTGCTCGGGCGGCTCAACCGCGCCATCGTCTGGCCGCTGGCCGTCGGCGCCCTGGGCTTTGCCACGTTCGGCTCGATCCACATGCTGGTGGACGTCGCGACGACGGGCGAGGCGATCCACTACTCGTTCGGCGGCTGGGCGCTGCCGACCGGCATCGGCTACCGGGTCGACCTGCTCAACGGCATGGTGCTCGCCATGATCGCGGGAGCGGGCCTGCTCACGTCGATCTGGATGCTTCGCCCGGCCCAGAAGGAGATCCCCGACGAGGGGCGCACGAGCTACTACGCGGTGTTCCTGCTCTGCTGTGCGGGCTTCCTCGGCATCACGATCACGGCCGACATCTTCAACCTGTACGTGTTCCTCGAGATCGCCTCGATCACGTCCTACGTGCTGATCGCGATGGGGGGGCGGCGTCAGGCGCTCTACGCCGGCTACAGCTACCTGATCGTGGGCAGCATCGGCGCCACCTTCATCCTGCTCGGGATCGGGCACCTGTACATGCGGACCGGGTCGCTCGGCATGGCCGACATCCTTTCGCAGTTCCAGGCCGACACGTCGCTCTACACGCTCAGCGACGTCCGGACGGCGTTCGCGTTCTTCACCGTCGGCCTCGCGATCAAGATGGCGCTCTTCCCGCTGCACGGTTGGCAGCCCAGCGCCTACACGTATGCGCCATCCCCTTCGAGCCTCTTCATCGCCTCGACGTCGACGAAGGTCTCGGCCTACGCCTTCTACCGCATCTGCTTCGGTGTCTTCGGTCTCGCCTTCCTCACCGACGGCCTGCCCGAGATCCGCCAGATCGTGCTCGTGATGTCGTCGGCCGCGATCGTGCTGGGGCCGCTCATTGCCATCCGGCAGGGCGACCTCAAGCGTCTGCTCGCCTACTCCAGCGTGGGCCAGATCGGCTACATCATGCTGGGCGTGGTGCTGCTCAACGTCGACGGCTTGACCGGCGGCATCATCCACTTCTGGAACCACGCCGCGGCGAAGGGCTCGCTGTTCTGTGTCGCCGGAGCGCTGGTCTTCCGCACGGGGTCCTCGAGGGTGAGCGATCTCGCGGGCATGGGCCGGCGCGCGCCGTGGACGAGTGCCGTACTCACCGTCGCCGGCTGCTCGATGGTGGGTGTGCCCATGACGGCCGGCTTCCTCAGCAAGTGGTACCTCGCAGCCGGCGCGCTCGAGGCCGACTACGTGTTCGTCGTACCCGTGCTGATCGCCAGCTCCGTGTTCACGGCCATCTACGTGTGGCGCGTGCTGCAGCTGGTCTGGTTCGCCCCGAAGGACGTCGAACCCGCCGTGACCTCCGAGGTGCCGTGGAGCATGCGGATCCCGGCCTTGGCGCTCGGCGCGGCCTGCCTCGTGTTCGGCCTCACGCCGTGGTCCGTCGATCTGGCGCGTAGCGCGGCCGTGGCGCTGGGGGTCGGCTCATGATCCTCGCCTTCGACCTTCTGGCCTCCGGCCCCAGCGTGAGCATCGGCATCTGCCTGCTCGGCGTGCTGGGCATCCTCGCCACCCGCCGCATGCCCAACGTGCGCGAGGGCGTCAGCCTGACGACCGCTGTCGTGAACTTCGGGCTCGTGCTGTGGATGTACGGTCGGTTCCAGGCCGGGGAAACCCTCGGCTCCACGCTCCTCGAGATCGTGCCGGGCCTCGAGATCGGCTTCCGCGTCGATGCCCTCGGCATCTTGTTCGCCCTCGTCGCCTCCGGGCTCTGGATCCTGAACACGCTGTACTCCATCGGGTACATGCGTGCGCACGAGGAACCCCGGCAGACACGCTTCTACAGCTGCTTCGCGATCGCCATCGCGGCCTGCATGGGAGCGGCGTTCTCCTCGAACCTCTTCTCGATGTTCGCCTTCTACGAGCTGCTGACGATCTGCACGTATCCGCTGGTCATCCACGCGCAGACCGACACCGCGCGTGCCGGCGCCAAGCGCTACGTGACCTACCTGCTCGGCGCCTCCTTGTGCTTCCTGCTGCCGGCGATGTTCCTCATCTGGCAGGCCAGCGGGGCCGTGCCTTCGCTCCAGTTCGCGGAGGGGGGCTTGCTCGCGAGCTCCACGGCTTCGGGGTTCACGCTCGGACTTGCCTTCCTGCTGGCCGTGGCCGGCTTGGCGAAGTGTGGCGTGATGCCGCTGCACTCGTGGCTGCCGGCGGCGATGGTCGCGCCGACACCGGTCAGTGCACTCCTGCACGCCGTGGCGGTCGTGAAGATGGGTGTGTTCGGGGTCTGCCGAATCGTCTTCCATGTGTTCGGCGTGGACTTGCTGGGGCGTCTCGGTGTCGCCGACGTGCTGCTCTATGCCGCCTGCTTCACCATCGTCGTGGGCTCGCTCGTGGCGCTGGTGCAGGACAACCTCAAGCGACGGCTGGCCTACTCGACGATCAGCCAGTTGTCCTACATCCTCTTGGGCGTGGCGCTCCTCGCCCCGGCGGCCGGCGTGGGCGGCGTGGCACACATCGGCTTCCATGCCGTTTCCAAGATCACCTTGTTCTTCGCTGCGGGCGCGATCTACGTCGCGGCCCACAAGACCAAGGTCAGCGAGCTCGACGGCATCGGCCGGCGCATGCCGATCACGATGGCGGCCTTCACGATCGGCGCCCTCTCGATGATCGGCCTGCCGCCTACGGCAGGCATCGTCAGCAAGTGGTGGCTCGTGCGGGGGGCCGTCGAGGTCGAGCAATGGCCCGTCCTGGCCGTGCTCCTGATCAGCACGCTCCTGAACGCCGGCTACTTCCTGCCGATCGTGTGGCGGGCCTTCTTCCGGCCGTCGCCCGAGGGCACGCCCTCGGGGCTGAAGGAAGCGCCCCTGCCCTGCGTCATCGCGCTCTCGGGGACCGCGTTGCTGACGCTGCTCTGTTTCTTCTACCCCGACCTCTTCGTCGATCTGGCTGCCGAGGTCGCGGGCTACGAGGGAGGCCGGCCGTGAGTTTCGCTCCCCATCCGCCCGAGATCCCGCGCAAGGCCCCCGACGAGGCGCCCGGCTGGTTCGATCGTCCCAAGAACGTCCGCCTGCTGAAGATCCTCGCGGTCCTCAGCGTGGTCGTCATGTTCGGCCTCGACTTCACGATCCACTATCACCAGTACCTCGGTGGCGAGAACATCCCGGGCTTCTACACCCTGTTCGGGCTGCTTGCCTCCGTGGTGCTGATCTTCGTGGCCAAGCTGGGCGGCAAGCCCCTCAAGCGGAAGGACGACTACTACGATGAGTAGCCTTGCGCTGGCCAGCCTCGCCGTCGTCCCGCCGGCCGTCTACCTGATCGTGGGCGCGATCCTGCTCGCCGTGGTGCCGCGCACGGTGCGTCGCCCGCTCTCGGTGCTGGTGGCAGCCGTCACCCTCGCGTGTGTCGCCGGCCTGGAGAAGGGCGCGCATGAGGCGCTCTCCTTCTGGGGGGGCGAGCTGCAGTGGCTCGATGTCGATGCCTTGAGCCTCGTCTTCGGCTGGATCTTCGCGCTCACGATCCTGGTGTGGACCATCTACGCCTGGCATCTCAAGGGGCGGTTGGAGTTGGTCTCGGCGTTCCTCTACGGCGGGGGCGCACTCGGCGTGGTCTTCGCCGGGGACCTGCTCACGCTGTTCCTCTACTGGGAGTTGATGGCGATCGCCTCCACGGGCGTGATCCTCGCGGCCGGGACGACCAGTGCGCGCAAGGCCGCCATGCGCTACGTCTGCGTGCACTTCACCGGCGGCGTGCTGCTCCTCTTCGGCATCGCGATCCATGCCGCGGCCCAGGGCGGGGACCTCACCTTCGGCGCGATGGAACTCGACGGGGCCGGCCCGTGGCTCATCCTGCTCGGCTTTGCGATCAACGCGGCCATGCCGCCGTTCTCGGCGTGGCTGCCCGACGCCTATCCCGAGGGCAGCCCCTCCGGGTCGGTGTTCCTCAGCGCCTTCACGACGAAGACCTCCGTCTACGTCCTGGCGACGGCGTTCGCCGGTACCGACCTGCTCATCGGCATGGGCGCCTTCATGTCGCTCTACGGCATCTTCTACGCGCTCAACGAGAACGATGCGCGCCGGGTGCTCAGCTACTCGATCATGAACCAGGTCGGCTTCATGATCTGCGGCATCGGCATCGGCACGCCGCTGGCCATCAACGGCGTGGCCGCCCATGCCTTCTGCCACATCCTCTACAAGTCCCTGCTGTTCATGTCGGCGGGGGCCGTGCTCTACCGCACCGGCCGCAGCAAGTGCACCGAACTCGGTGGGCTCTGGCGCACGATGCCGTGGACCCTGGTGTTCGGCCTCGTCGGCGCGCTCTCGATCTCCGCCATGCCGCTGACCAACGGCTTCATCAGCAAGCCCATGATCGTGGGGGCGGCCGCCGCCGGCATGGCGGACAGCACCCTGCTGTGGGTGGCCTACCTGGTCCTGATGGTCGCCTCGGCCGGCGTCTCGCTGCACGCGGGCATCAAGTTCCCCTGGTTCGTGTTCTTCGCGGAGGACAAGGGGCTGCGGCCGAAGGAGGCCCCCTTCTCGATGCTGCTCGCCATGGGCATCGTGTCGTTCCTCTGCATCGGACTGGGCTGCTATCCGAAGCCGCTCTACGACCTGCTGCCCACGGACATGGCCACGCTGGGCTTCCAGGCCTACACGCTCGACCACGTCGTGCTGCAGCTCGAGGTGCTGGTGGCCTCCGGCTTCGCCTTCTTCCTGCTGCTGCCGGTGCTCAAGCGGACGCCCACGATCACGCTCGACACGGATTGGTTCTATCGCAAGGGCGCGCCCCGCTTCGTCGCCTGGGTGGCCGGGCCCCTGATGGGCGCCTTCGGCTGGCTCAGCCGCAGCGTCCACGAGACCGTCCCCCGCGGACTGCGCTACTTCGCCAAGAACCCCGGCGGCGCGGCCCGGCTGGCCTACGACCGCTTCCTGCTCGGCTGGGCCGGGGCCTTCCGCTCGATGGAAGCCATCGATCGTGCCCAGGCGCGCCTCCAGGGGGACCAGGGCCGCTACGAGGCGACCAGCCCCGGGGCGGCCTGGCCGATCGGGACCACCGTGCTCTACAGCGCCGTGGCCTTCCTGATCTTCCTGCTCACCTACCTCTTCTAGGGGCCCCAGAAGCCCTCGGCGCGCTCCGGCCAGAGGTTCGGGCCCCGAAGCCTGCCCCGTACACTCCCGGGCTACCCCGGAGATCCACGGCAGGGCAGCCGCGGAGGGGCAAGGAGGTTTCCGATGCAGCTTCCCAAGGAGGCGATGTACGCCCTCGTCGCGGGCGCCGTTGGCCTGATCTTCGCCATCATCACGGCGAAGAAGGTCATGCGCGCCGATCGCGGCAACGAGCGCATGATCGAGATCCAGGACGCGATCGCAGGCGGTGCCATGGCGTTCTTGCGCCGTGAGTACAAGGCCCTGTCGATCTTCGTCGTGGCCGTCGCGCTGATCTTGGCCGTTGCCCTGCAGGGCACCATCGAGGGGCTCGGCTGGAAGACGGCCATCGCCTTCGTGATGGGCGCCATCTGCTCGTCGATCTGCGGCTTCGGCGGCATGAAGATCGCCACGGCAGCGAACGCGCGCACCACGCAGGCCGCCACCCGCAGCTTCAACGAGGCGCTCGGCGTGGCCTTCCCCGGCGGCGTCGTGATGGGCATGCTCGTCATGTCCGTCGGCATCCTCGGCCTGACGGGACTCTTCTTCCTGTTCACCAGCATGAGTGGCGAGGGCGGCATCGTTGACGCCTCGATCATCATGGGTGGCTTCTCGATGGGCGCCTCGAGCATCGCGCTCTTCGCCCGTGTGGGCGGCGGCATCTACACGAAGGCCGCCGACGTCGGCGCCGACCTGGTCGGCAAGGTCGAGGCCGGCATCCCCGAGGATGACCCCCGCAACCCGGCCGTCATCGCGGACAACGTCGGCGACAACGTCGGCGACGTCGCGGGCATGGGCGCCGACCTCTTCGAGAGCTACGTCGGCTCGATCCTGGCTGCAATGACGATCGCGGCCGGCATGGCCGCCATGGTCGCCACCGAGGGTGGCTTCTCGTCGATCAGCGACGCGCCTGGCGTCACGACCGAAGAGCTGGCCATGCGCGCCACGATCCTCCCCCTCGTCCTGGCGGCGATCGGAATCGCGGCCTCGATCGTGGGCACCTTCTTCGTCAGCACCGACTCGGAGGAGCACCTCAGCGAGGCGCTCCACAAGGGCCTCTGGCGGCATTGATGACAGTGTGTGTGCATAATACTG
>JARGNS010000111.1 GCA_029213105.1 Planctomycetota bacterium | reverse complement strand
TGCTAGAGGAGGGTGAACGCCTCGTGCAGCGCGTCCGTGCGGGCCGGGTAGTTCGAATCCGACGTCAGCCGCAGCGTGCTCGGCTTCTCCTCGGGGTCGCCCAGCAAGCCGAGGGACGCGATCGCCAAGGCCCGGGCCTCGTCTTCGCGCTTCTCATCGCCTGCCAAGGCCAGCACCGCCGGCACGGCGGCGAGGTCGCCCAGCTGCCCGAGCGCCACGGCCACCTGGGAGAGGATCCAGCGCGACTTCGCCGTGCGCATCTCCCGCACGAGCAGCCGGGAATCGGCGCCACCCCCCAGGAACGAGAGGGCCAGGGCCGCATCCCGGCGCAGGCCCACCGAGCGCTTGTCCCACGCCGCCGAACGCAGCGCCGTGCGTGTGTCCTTCGAGGCCGTGCCGAACTGGGCCAGGGTCAGCGCCGCATGGCCGCGCAGTTCCGGATCCTCGGAACGATCCAGCACCAAGGCCGTCAGGTCCTCGCTGTGCGCCTTCGCCGCAGGGCCCAGGAGGCCCAGCGCGACGACGTAGGCGCTACGCATCACCGGGTCCTTCTCGCGCTCGAAGCCCCGGGCCAACGTACTGCGACCCTCGATCTGGAACTTCGCCCCCGTGACCGTCGCGGCGGTGGTGCCGCGGATGGCCAGGGCCAGGGCAAGCGCCGAGAACCCGCGGTGGGCGTTGCTGCCGTGCCGCGCTTCGGAGATCAGCAGGCCGCGTGCACCGCCCTGCTCGGCCACCGGGGCCTTCTCGCTGGCGAGGTCGGCGCCGAGCAGGCGTCCGAGGGCGATATGCCCGAGGCCACGCGTGAGGCCATCGCGGGCGAGGCGGATGCCGCGCTCGGTGGCCTCGGCGGCGTCGACGCGGTCCGCGTCCGTGAGATCGGCGCTGGCCGCGCCCAGGGCGATGAAGGCCGCGCGCTGGACTGCCGCCGGGAGGCGCTTGTCGGTGATCGTGCGCAGGAGTGTCATCTGCCAGCCGGCGCCGCGTTGGCGCACGAGCGCATCCAGGGCGTGGCTGCGCTCGAGGGTGTCCCAGGAGCGCTTGCCGACGCGTCGTCCGAGCACGATCCGCTGCAGGCCCTCCTTGATCTGCTTGCTCGTCCCGGCGGCGGGCAGGCGGCCCAGGGCCGTGAGCAACGCGACGGGAATGTCGCGGGCGCTGTACTTGCGCACGGCGCGTTCCCACAGGGCGCGGGACAGCATGCGGCCGTCCTTGGTGAACGCCGAGCCATACGGTTGGTCGCCGAGCAGGCCCAGCGAGAACGCCGCGAAGGCGCGGGTGCGTGCCGGCGCGCCGGCGTCATCGATCGCGCCGAGCAGCGTGGTGCGCAGGGTGTCCAGGCGCGTGCCGTCCATCTGCAGCGAAGCGTCCGTGCGTCGTAGCAGGCCCAGCGCATAGGCGCCGGACTCACGCACCACGTTGGGTGCGCGCTTGTCCTGCATGTGACGCACGATCAGCGCGACGGCGGCCTCGTCATGGCTGACCTTGCCCAGGGCGATCATGGCGGCGGCGCGGACTTCGGGCCGTACGTCGGTCTCGGGCGCCAGCTGACGGAGGAGGAACGGCACGATGTGCTGGCGGACGACGAGCGTACGGCGCTCACGCGCCAGGGCGTCGCGATCGATCGGTCCCTCGCTCGGGTCGCGCGGTGTGATGGCGACCTTGGGCTCGGCCCAGCGCACACCGCGCGCGGGGAAGAACGTCCAGCGGTTCAGCTCCCACCACATCTCCCACGTGGCGTCGGCAGAGCCTGCCGTGGCGCCGGGCCGGCGGCGATTGACGCCCGTGGGGCGGCGTGTCGTCGGGCGCGTGGGCTTGCGGCCCGGCGTGCCGGTCGTCGGGGTGGTCGGCGTCGGCGGGCGCGTCGTCGGGGTGCGCGGGGTACGCGGGCTACGCGGCGCGGTCGGTGTACGACCCACCGGCACGGAGTCCCCCGGGCCACGCCGCGGCGTGGTGGGGGGGACGCGCGGCTTGCGCGGCGGCGTGGGCGGCGGCCGGAAGGGGGGCGGGGGGGGAGGCGGCGGTCGCGGGGGCGGACGCGGGCCGCCATCGCCCGGCTTGGGGGGCTTGCCCTGGTAGCGGCCGCCGTGGGCGCGCGCGTCCGGGACGGCGAGGAAGGCGGCGAGCCCGAGGATCAGCGCGGCGGCGAGGCCCAGGCGCGTGACGGTGCTCATCGATCCCTGCATGACAAACCTGCTCTCTACCCCCGCCGTGTCGTGGTCGTCCGCTCCGCCCGCATGCTACGGCCGGGTGCCCGACGGAGGCGCCCCCTTCGGGCGCGCCCCAGCAGTACGAACGTCACGGCGACCCAGCGCGCAGCACCACATGCGCCACCGGGCCGCCGGACGAAAGCGTATAGAACCCCGTTCCCGCGCCCGGACGGGCGATTAGGCTGGGGGCCATGCGGTGGCTCCTACGGATGACGCTTCCTTTCGTTCTTCTTACGTGCGCGGCGTGCGGTGACTCGAAACCCGCACCGGGACCCACGCCCCGAGCGCCCGGCGACGACGGGGACCTGCTGCCCGTGCCGGCCGCCGCGCCCGAGGCTGCGCCCGACGCCGCGTCGGACGGCGGGCCCCAGACCGGCAAGGCGCCCGCCTGGCCGGGGGTCGACGACGACCCGAGTCTGGGGAACGAAGACGGCAGCGGTGACTGGTGCGGCACCGGGATCGGTCAGGGCTCGGGCGGATCCGGCCTGGGGTGGACCGGGCCCGACGCGGACGGCGTCTGGACCCGGCGCGTCCCCAAGAGCCAGGTGCGGATCGATGCCGAGCGCTGGCGGGAGTTGAAGCGCTTGCGCGAGCGAGCCGCCAAGGAGAAGGACCCCGTCGAGCGTGCGCTCCTCGACGACGAGATCCGGCGCTTCGAGCTGGATGGATGGCGCCTGGCGCTCGGGGGCTCGTCGTCGGTCCAGTTTGGTGTGGAGCGCGACGGCGTGTTCTACACCTCGCAGGCCGATGAGACCCTCGAGGCGTTCCGGAAGCGCGTGAAGCAGGAGGAAGCCCGGCGCGCTGCGCGCAAGGCGAAGTCTGCAGGTGAGCCGAAGGACGCGCCCAAGTAGACTCCGCGCCATGCGCACTCTGCTTCCCGTCGCGGCCCTCGCAGGCTTGTTCGTCGTTCTCATGGCTTGCGGTGGGGGCGGCGGTGCCGCCGCGGTGACGCCCGCCGGCAACCCGCAGGCGCTCTCCTTCGTGAACTGGGAGATCCCCCCGGTCCATCCGTTGGCGCTCGACGTTCCGGGCGAGCGGCTGCTGCTGGCCCATGTGGCCGACCACCGCCTCGAGGTCTTCGACGTGTCGGCGGAGGTGCCGGCACCGCTCGCCTCGATCCCCGTCGGGCTCTGCCCCGTCTCGGTGCGCCTGCGCACGCCCAACGAGGCGTGGGTCGTCAACCATCTCTCCGACACGATCAGCATCGTCGACCTCGCCGCGGCGCGCGTCGTCGCCACGCTGTCCACCAAGGACGAGCCCTGCGACGTGGTCTTCGCCGGCACGCCCGAGCGCGCGTATGTCAGTTGCTCACAGGTCGACATCGTGCAGGTGTTCGATCCCGCCAACCTTGCAAGCGCCCCGCTCGACATCGCAATCGCGGGCGAGGATCCGCGCGCGCTGGCCGTGTCCCCCGACGGCAGCACCGTCTACGCGGCCGTGTTCGAGTCGGGCAACGCCACGACCCTGCTCGGCGGCGGCATCGATGAGGCGGGTGCGATCAACACCACCGGCTTCTTCCCGCCGAACATCGTCAACGATCCGGCCACACCGCACCTGGGCGTGAACCCGCCGCCGAACAGCGGTGTGCAGACCACGCCCGCACCCAACCTGAACCTCCCGCCGCCCCCCAAGGTCGGGCTGATCGTGCGCAAGGATGCGGCCGGCGTGTGGAGCGACGACAACGGCGGGGACTGGACGTCGTACATCAGCGGGCTGGACGCGCCCCTCTCCGGGCGGCCCATCGGGTGGGACCTGCCGGACCGCGACGTGGCGATCATCGACACCGCGACCGCGGGCGTGACCTACGCCCGCTCCCTGATGAACCTCTGCATGGACGTGAGTGTCAATCCGGCGAGCGGCGCGATCTGCGTGATCGGCACGGACGCCACCAACGAGGTGCGCTACGAGCCGAACGTGAATGGCACGTTCGTGCGTGTGCTGCTGGCGATCGTGGATGCGAGTGCGCCGACGACTCGCACCATCCAGGACCTCAATCCCCACCTCACGTACACGCAGCCGCGCGTGCCCCAGGTGCAGCGTGACCGCTCGCTGGGCGATCCGCGCGTGATGGTCTGGAACGGGGCGGGCACCCGTGCGTACGTGGCGGGGCTCGGCTCCAACAACGTCATTCGCCTGACGGCTGCCGGCGCACGCGAGGGCACGCCGATCGAGGTGGGGGAGGGCCCGTGCGGACTGGCCCTGCATGAGGCGGCGGGACGCCTCTACGTGTGGAACCGCTTCGGCGGCTCCATCTCGACGATCGCCACGGCCTCGCACACCGAGACCGCCCGCACGCCGATCTTCGATCCGACGCCGGCGGTCATCCGTGCGGGGCGCCCCGCGCTCTACGACACGCACGAGACCTCCGGCCTCGGGCACGTGTCGTGCGCCTCGTGCCACATCGATGCCCGCATCGACCGCCTTGCCTGGGATCTCGGCGACCCCTCCGGGGAGATGAAGTCGATCCCCGAGCAGAACTGCGGCCTCGGCAACGGGCTGGCCGGCCTGCTGCCCTGCCCCGACTTCCATCCGCAGAAGGGGCCGATGACGACCCAGACGCTCCAGGACATCGTCGGGCATGAGCCGCACCACTGGCGCGGCGACCGCCGCGGACTCGAGGAGTTCGCCGGCGCCTTCGAGGGCCTGCTGGGGGACGACGCGCCGCCGCCGCCGCCGGCGATGCAGGCGTTCGAGGACTTCCTCGCGACGATCGCCTTTCCGCCCAACCCGTTCCGCGGCCTCGACAACACGCTGCCCACCGACCTGCCGCTCCCCGGGCACTACCGCACCGGGCGCTTCGGGAACGCGGGCGACCCGCTGCCCAACGGCAATGCCGTCCGCGGTCTGCAGCTCTACCGCACGGCCGGCCTCGACGGCTCCCTCGCCCAGGTCCAGCTCGACTGCGTGACCTGCCACACGCTGCCCACGGGGCTCGGGCCGGACCGCGCGTTGAACATCAACCCCTTCAACCTGGGTGCGAGCACCTACACGGACGAGCTCCCCGCCGGACCGGCGGGGGAGCGTCACCTCGCACTCGTGTCGGTGGACGGCTCCACCAACATCGCGATGAAGGTGCCCCAGCTACGGAACATGCACGAGAAGACCGGCTTCGAGTGCACCCAGGTCGAGAACACGGCGGGCTTCGGCTTCTTGCACGACGGCTCGGTCGACTCGCTGGCGCGTTTCGTTTCGGAGCCGCTGTTCGGCGTCGGGGACGACCAGGAGGTCGCGGACCTCGTGGCATTCATGCTCGCCTTCGCGGGCAGCGATCTGCCGCAGGGGACGACCCAGGGCTTGAACGAGCCGCCCGGCCCGCCGAGCCTCGACACCCATGCGGCGGTGGGGCAGCAGACCCACTACACCGGTGGTAGCAGCCTGCGCCTCGGGGCGTTTCTTGCGCTGGCCGGCACGGGGGCCGTGGACGTGATCGTGAAGGGCGTGCAGGCCGGCGAGAACCGCGGTTGGATGTTCGATCGCTCGACGGGGCGCTTCCTCAGCGACCGCGACAGCGAGGCGCCGCTCACCCCGGCGGCCCTCCAGGCCTTCGCGGGCGCCGCAGCGCCGCAGGTCTGGACGGTCGTGCCGGTGGGTACCGGCACGCGTCTCGGCATCGATCGGGACGAGGACGGCTTCGGGGACGCCACCGAGCGCGATGCCGGCAGCAGTCCCACCTCCCAGCTCTCGACACCGTAGCGGGGAGCGCCGCCACGGCCGCCCGCCGCCTCGCGAGGCGGGAAGGCGCGAACGCTTCGGCCCCTCCTCCGTTCCTACGGGGGTGGAGGCGCCACCGTGAACGCGCGTACCGGCATCCTGTTCCTGCTGCTTCTGGGGCTGGCGACCTACGCCGGCGTGCAGGCCGGGGTGCGCGCGCCAGTCCGGCGCCCGGCGCCGGACCGGGGGCCGATCGCGAGGGCCGGAGCCGAGGACCCGCCCCTGCGCCTGCTCAGCCCCTGGGAGGAATACGACGAGGGCCTCTGGGTGCCTCCGGCGGACGAGGAGTTCGCCTCGCCGCCGGCACGGCCCGCGCCGCCCCCGCGGCGCGCGAAGCCGCGGCCTCCCACGGAGGTCTCGCGGCTGCGCCCCGGGCCCGGCGCTGACGAGCCCCTCGGGGAGCCGTGGGGGCAGCCCTTCGGGCCACGCCGGGGCCGGCGGCGCGCCGCGGACGGCAGCGGCCTCTGGTGAGGCAACGCCCTCGGCGCCACGGGCTGGCGTTGATCGACGACGAGCCGGGCTCGCAGCCTGCGGACGAACGGGGCGGCTAGACGGCGGCGCCGCGCGCCCAGGCCTTGGCCTCGTCCGTGCCGAACTCGCCCCAGTAGGCGCGGATGCGGGCCATGTCCTCGTCGCCGATGACGCCCTTCTCGGCGAGGTAGTCGACGACCTCGGTCAGCGTGACGATGGGCATGACCGGCACCCCGGTGGCCTCGGTGAAGGCTGCGACGGCGTTGCTGCCGTCGGGCTTGACCTCCTGGCGATCGAGGACGATCAGCAGGGCGGCGAACTCGCAGGTGGCGTCGATGCCGCGCAGGAAGGCGACGGCCTCCATCTTGGTGGCGCCGTCCGTGAGGACGTCGTCGACCATGACGTAGCGGGTCCCGTCGGCCGGGACGCGGCCCAGCAGCTGCTTGCCGATCGAGCCGCTCGAGGCCTCGGCGCCGTGGGCCTTCGCCTCCTTGCGGTCCGAGAGGCAGGCCTTGTCCACGCCCTTGGCCGCCAGGGCCATGGCGGTGGCCACGCCGAGGGGGATGCCCTTGTAGGCCGGCCCGAACACGGTGTCGAAGGCGTCGGCGCCGGTGCGATCCAGCAGGGTGTCGGCGTAGGCCTCGCCCAGGTGGGCCAGGCGCGACCCGGTGTCCAGCAGGCCCGTGTTGAGGAAGACGGGGCTGACGCGGCCGCTCTTCAGGGTGAACTCCCCGAAGCGCAGGGCCTCGGCCTCCAGGAGGAAATCGACGAATGCGCGCTGGTAGTCCTGCATGACGGCTCCGGGGTGGGTCGGCTTGGCGGGGAGGATAGCCCGCGTGGGGTGGCTGTCATGCCGGGGTCACCCCGTCCGGCGTCTTCGGCCCCAAAGGGCTGGTTTTGGGGGGCGGTTGGCGTCCGAGGGGATGGACTTTCGCGCCCCAACGGGGTATTCCGTCCCCTGGCAGGGAGAGACCGATGAGAGTTGTCCGCAGAACCATGGCCGTACTCCTCCTTCTCGGGGTCGCCACCATGCCCCTTCCCGGCTGCGCCGGCGGCGGTGGTCAGCAGATCATGGGTCTGCTCATGGGCCTGGGCGTCAGCGTGGGCACCTACTACCTGACCCAGGAACTCTAGGACCGGCGGATCCCGGCCCGGCTGATCCCGGCCTGGAGGTCGAGGCCCCAGCAGGCCCCGCCCCCAGGGCGGGCGGTCGGCGCCACCCCATTCCCGGCAGCGGCCCCCGAGGGGGGCCTTCGCCAGGGCTTCGGGCTGGTCGTTTCACCCCGCGTCCAGGTGTCGGCGCTGGGTTGACGCCACCTGCGAAGGCCCTACCATCCGGCCTCCCGTGCCCGGCGATCTCCGGGTCTGACGGTACGGGAAGCCCGGGGACTCCAGGTACGCGGGCGTAGCTCAATGGTAGAGCCTCTGCCTTCCAAGCAGATGACGTGGGTTCGATTCCCATCGCCCGCTCCACTCCTTGGGCTACGCATGCTGCCTGGCATACCATCCGGGACTCGCACGCGCTTCGCGCTTGTGAGACAGCCACACGGTGGCTGGAGTAGCTCAGCGGTAGAGCACCTCCTTGGTAAGGAGGAGGTCGCGGGTTCAATCCCCGCCTCCAGCTCCATATCGGTTCCTTCGGGAGCCGGTGGGGGTTCCTTCGGGAGCCGTTTGGATCGGGTCCCTCGGGAGCCGGTCGCCTAGTTTCGATACGGACGCGTCCGACGCCGGGCTCGTTCGTCCTAAAGACCTTTCAACCAGAACACGCGAGATTGCGGGAAGGCCTCGACCTTCCCCGGAGGAACGGCTGCCATGGCCAAGGAGACCTTTGAGCGCACCAAGCCGCACGTGAACGTCGGCACGATTGGTCACATCGACCACGGCAAGACGACCCTCACGGCTGCCCTGACTTACGTCATGGAGGCCAAGGGCCACGGCAAGGCGAAGGCATACGCTGACATCGCCAAGGGTGGCACGGTCCGCGACGACACGAAGACGGTGACGATCGCCGCTGCCCACGTCGAGTACGAGACGGACAACCGTCACTACGCGCACGTGGACTGCCCCGGTCACGCTGACTACGTGAAGAACATGATCACAGGTGCCGCGCAGATGGACGGTGCGATTCTCGTCGTCGCCGCCGATGACGGCCCCATGCCCCAGACGCGTGAGCACATCCTGCTCGCCCGCCAGGTCGGCGTGCCCGCGATCGTCGTCTTCATGAACAAGGTCGACCTCGTCGACGACGAAGAGCTCCTCGAGCTCATCGAGCTCGAGGTGCGTGAGCTTCTCAACGAGTACGAGTTCCCCGGTGACGACATTCCGATCGTCATGGGCTCGGCCCTCGGTGCGATGAACACGCCGGACGGCTTCGACGACCCCGTCAACGCCGGCTCGATCATCAAGCTCCTCGAGGCTGTCGACAGCTACATCCCGCTCCCCGAGCGTGAGGTGGACAAGCCCTTCCTGATGCCCGTCGAGGACGTGTTCTCGATCAAGGGCCGCGGAACGGTCGGCACCGGTCGTATCGAGCGCGGCGTGATCAACGTGGGTGACCCCATCGAGATCGTCGGCCTTCAGAAGGAAGGCGCGTCCATGAGCACCACGTGCACGGGCGTCGAGATGTTCAACAAGACGCTCGACACGGGCGAAGCTGGCGACAACGTCGGTCTTCTCCTCCGTGGCGTCGACAAGGAGTTGCTCGAGCGCGGCATGGTCCTGGCCAAGCCGAAGAGCGTTTCGCCCCACACCGAGTTCGAGTCTGAGGTCTACGTCCTCAGCAAGGACGAGGGTGGCCGTCACACGCCGTTCTTCAACAACTACCGTCCGCAGTTCTACATGCGCACGACCGACGTGACCGGCACCATCGAGCTGATGGGCGGCGCCGAGATGTGCATGCCCGGCGACAACATCGCCATGAAGGTGACGCTCATCCAGCCGGTCGCGGTGGAAG
>JARGNS010000110.1 GCA_029213105.1 Planctomycetota bacterium | reverse complement strand
GGCGCACATCCGCGCTGCCGTCCGGCCGACGCGGCAGGTCGCGCCCGAGCAGGTGGATGGTCCCGGAGGTCGGCGGCCGCAGCCCGGCCAGCAGGAACAGGAGGCTCGACTTCCCCGAGCCCGAGGGGCCGACCAGACCGACGAAGGCGCCGCGCTCCAGGCTCAAGCTCACCTGGTCTACGGCGCGTACGCGGCGGGAGCCGTCGTGGTACTCCAGTACGAGGTCCCGGGCGTCCAGCAGGAGCTTCGACGAGTCGGTCACGTGCCCCTCCGCTGGATGACGGCCACGGGATCCATGCGGTGCAGCCGGCGGGCGAGCGCGACGGCCCCGGTCAGCGTCGAGAGCACGGGCACGCTCAGCGAGAACAGGATCGGCCGCGGGTCGAGGATGTCCATCAGGATGCCGCGCGGCTCCAGCCATGCGCGGTCGTAGGCCCAGACCCCGAGCCAGCCCACGGCGAGCCCGGCCCCCCAGGCCACGAGCGCCACGGCGGCGGCCTCGACCGCGAGCTTCACGACCAGGCGTCGGCGCGAGTGGCCGATGGCGAGGAACATGCCGAACTCGTCGATGCGGACCTGGAACGCGATCACGTTCAACAGCGCAATCACCAGCGCGACGACGAAGGCCACGGAGAAGGTGATGAAGCCGATGATCAGGGGCAGGTTGCGCATCGTCTTCTCGATGCGACTACGGATGTAGCTGGCATCGATGACGCGGAACGCCGCCTCGCCGTCCTCCTGCTTGGCCGCATGCAGGTAGGCGTCGCTCGTGTCCTTCTGCCCCGGCTGGGCGTAGACGATCTGGAACGGACGCCGCCGCGCGAGCACGAAGAACGGGTTGTTGGCGTACTCGAAGTCCGCCATGCCCAGGCGTGACTCCCCCGCCAGGATGCCTACGAGCGTGAAGCGCCCCGGGGTGGAGTCCGCGGGATTCACGAGCTGCCCGAACGTGTCCCCGATCGACGCCGTCGGTGCGCGGCTCGGGCAGTGTGCCGGCAACCACGCGCAGACCGACCCGATCGAGGAACGCGGGACGCACCTCGCCGGGCAGCGCGATCAGCGGGGCGAAGCCCTCCCCGACGATCATCGGCGTGCTCACCCAGAGCATCTTGGCCGTGACCCGATCCTGCTGCTGCGGGTTCCCATCGAGCAACGCCAGGAGGTCCTCGTCGAACTCGCCGCGCACGCGGGGCGAGACGATCGTGAAGATCTCCAAGGGGCGGATGCCCGCCGCCGCCGTGGCCTCGAAGGCATTGGTCGGCGTGATGATCAGCACCAGCAGGCACGTCACGAGCGCCTGGATGCCGAAGAGCGGCACGATGCGCCGCGGGTTGCGTCGCAGGTAGGTCCAGGGGGAGAGCGCGCGCCGCGCGATGGCCGGGCTCGGTTGCGTCATCGGCTACGCGAGGGAGAGAGCCATGAGGGTCTGGTCATCGGCCTGCGGACGATTGCCCGTGTACTCGGCCACGGAGTCGAGGATCGCCTTCACGAGGCCCTCGGGATCGGCCGGCCCGGCCGAGATCGTGTCGTTGACGCGGTCGTCGCCGTAGCGCTCGCCGCCCTCTCCGACCGCGTCCCCCGGACCGTCGCTGATGACGACGAACGTCTCATCGCGCCCCAGGATGCGGCGCCCGGACTCGTACTGCTGGTTGGGCAGGATGCCGAGAGGCATGCCGAGCGGCGAGCCCCAGGAGTCGAGCGTGCCGTCGGCCTTGCGGATGATCGGCGCGAGGTGGCCCGCGTTGCCGTACTCGATCTCGCCGGTGGCAGGGTCGAGCACGCCGTAGAACATCGTCACGAACATGCCGCGCGTCGCGCGCTCGGCGACGATGTCGTTCACGTGCGACAGCGTCTTGGCGACGTCGTCGTGGAGCAGTGCCTGGTAGCGCACATCCGACATCAGGCGCGCGCCGAAGAGCGCGCCTGGTACGCCCTTGCCGGAGACATCGCCGACGAGGAAGCCCGTACGACCACCGGGCAGCGCCACGACGTCGTAGAAGTCCCCGCCCACCTCGAGCGCTGCCACGCTCGCAACCGCACCCCGCACGCCGTCCATGGGCGGGAAGGTGCTGGGCAGGAAGGTCTTCTGGATCTCGGAGGCGATCGAGAGCTGGGCGGCCATGCGGTCGCGCTCGCGCTCCGCGCGCTGCAGGCGCAGGCGCTCGAGGGTGGCCGCGGCTTGGGCCGCGAACGCCTCGATCAGCGGGACGTCGTCGTCGGTGAAGCGGCGCGTGATGGCGTTGCTGTCGACGTAGATGACGCCGATGACGCCCTGCTGGGTCTCGAGGGCGACGCAGAGGATCGTGCGCAGCGAGAGGCTGACGATGCTCATGCGGGCGTTGTAGGCATCGGAGGCGGCCGCGTCGTCGATCAAGCGCGTCTCGCCGGAGGTGGCGACCTCGTCGATCACGCCTCGGCTGACCTTGAACTTCTTCTCTTCGAGGGGCTGGCCCTTGCGGTCGCGGGCGATGGCGAACTGCAGCTCGCCGTCGTCGTCGCGCAGCATGAGGAACCCGCGGTCGGCCTTCACGATGGACACGAGGCAGTCGACGATCGTGCCGAGCACGGCGTCCGGGTCGAGCTCCGCATTGATCCTGCGCGTGACCGCGAGCAGGGACTGCATGCCCTCGATGTCGAGCTTCGAGTCAGCGTCGCCGGGGCGCGTCTCTTCTGCCATGCCGGGTCTCCCGCGCGGCGCGCCTGCGCCACGGCCGTCGATCCTACCCCGCCGCGTTGCCCACGACCTCGTGCAGTGCACGCGTCAGGTCGGCGTGGAGGAAGGGCTTCGGGAGCATGCCCGTGCCGGCCGGCAGGGCCCCGACGGCCTGCGCCGGGCCGAGCCAGAGGATCCGCGGGGCGTGCGGCAAGGCGGCGGCCTGCCAGACGAGGTCCGCACCCGGCACATCCGGCAGGGCCCCGTCGACCAGGAGGACGGCGACGGCCCCGGCGCGCAGGATCGCGTCGGCCTCGGCGGCGGAAGCCGCCTCGAGCACCTCGTGACCGTCCTTCTCGAGCTGCAGTCGCAGCACCGCGCGGGCCGCGGCATCCGCGTCGACGAGGAGCACGGGCCCGCCCGGCGGCTCGGTGGCCGCCGGCGGCGGGCGCACGGCCAGGGCGTGGGGCAGCCAGACGGCGAACTCCGCCCCCTGCCCATCCCCCCCGACCTCGATCCGGCCGCCGACGCGCTCGACCCCGGTGCGCGCCACCCACCCGCCCCCGCCGCTGCGGTCCACCGGCCGGGTGGAGAACCAGGGCTCGAAGAGGCGGGCCCGGGCGACCTCGGACACGCCGGGCCCGGAGTCGCGCACGCGCAGCACGCTGTAGCACCCCGCCGGCAGCGCCGGGGAATCGGCCAGGACGACGCGCTCGGTCTGCACCTCGAGGCGCCCGCCCTCGGGCATCGCATCGGCCGCATTCAGGCAGAGGTTCATGACGACCTGCCGCAGGGTCGGAAGATCCAAGGGCGTGCACGGCGCCGCGGGATCGGTCTCGACGACCAGGGTGATGCGCGGATCCAGGGTGCGCGCGAGCAGCGCGCAGGCCGAGCGCACGGCCGCCTCGGGCTCGGCGACATCGGGGGTGCGGGCCTCCCGATGGGCGACATCGAGCAGGCTGTCGGCGAGCTCGCGCACGCGGTCCACGGTGCTCAGGGCCAGATCGAGGTGGCGACGCACCTTGGGGTGCTCCTCGCCCAACCCCATCTTGGCCAGCTCCACGTAGCCCAGGACGACGCCCAGGACGTTGTTGAAGTCGTGGGCCGCCCGCCCCGCCAGGGCGCCCAGGCCCTCGAGGCGCTGGGCCCGCCGGAGCTGCTCCGCCGTGCGCGAATCGGGAAGCGAGGGGAGGGGATCCGTGTCGGGCACCATGGCCCAAGAATCACCCGTCCCTTGGGCTGCGACAAGCCCGCGTTCCGGCTGGGCCCCCTTCTCTCCAGAAAGCTGCCGAAATGGAACCCTAGGAGGTCCGGCGGTCCGGCGCCAAGCGCGGCGAGGCCGGCTCTTCATCTGGCGTGAACATCCCGCTGGCCACGGGGGCCGATTCAGGGCAACCCCGCTCCCCGAGAGCGCAGGATGGGAGAGCCCGGGTACGCTTCCGGGCATGAGCGCGGGACCGGACATCCAAGGGCGGGACGTCGTCACGCTGGACACGTTCAGCGGCGAGGAAATCCGCCACATCACCGCGCGGGCGCGGGCCCTGAAGCAGGAGCCGCTGGGCTCGCCCCTCGCGGGGCGCTCCCTCGCGATGGTCTTCTTCGACCCCTCGCTGCGCACGCGCGCCTCCTTCTCCATCGCCTTCGGAAGCCTGGGGGGCACGGTCATCGACCTCGTCGCCGGACGGGACCTCTGGCCGCTGGAGATGCACGAAGGCGCCGTCATGGACAGCCTGGCCGACGAGCACGTCCGCGATGCCGTCCGCGTGCTCTCGGAGTACGCCGACATCATCGCCATCCGTGCGCTCGCCCGGGGCGGCGACTGGGCCCAGGCACGCCGGGACACCGTGATCGTCTCGTTCCAGAAGCACGCCACGGTGCCGATCTTCAACATGGAGAGCGTGCTGGACCACCCGTGCCAGGCACTCGGCGACGCCCTGACGGTCGAGGATGCCCTGGGCGGGGAGACGCGCGGCAAGCGTGTCGCCCTGACCTGGACGTACCACCCGAAGGCCCGCCCCCTGGCGGTGCCGCACGGCGTGGGCATGATGGCCGCCAAGCTCGGCATGGACCTCACCGTCGCGCGGCCGGAGGGCTACGACTTCGACCCGGCCCTGCAGCGCACCATGGAGCACGCCGCCCAACGCTCCGGCGGTTCGCTCGACTTCGTCGACGATCCGGCGGCCGCCGTCGAGAACGCCGATATCGTCTACGCCGCCTCGTGGGGCAGCCCCTCGCTGCATGCGAATCCTGACGAGGAGCGCGCCCTGCGCGACCGCCACCGGTCCTGGCAGGTCACCCCGGAGTTGATGGGGCGCACGGCAACCGGCCACTTCATGCACGCGATGCCGATCCGCCGCAACGTCGAGGCCGCCGACGCGGTGGTCGACGGCCCCTCGAGCCTGGTGATCGAGCAGGCGGCCAACCGACTGCATGTGCAGCGCGCGCTCTTCCGCGAGGTCCTGGGGGTCTGATGGCAGATACGTGGGATCGCGGCGGCCGCTCACTACGCTGGCGGCTGGGCATGATCGTGGGCGGCGCCCTCGTGGGCGGCGCCGGCGTGGCCCTGTACCTGCACCCCCCCATCCTCATCTGGCTTCTCAGCGGCGCCCTCGTGGCGGGCGGCGCCCTGCTGATCCTGTCGGGCATCTGCGCACGGGGTCGTTGAGAGGCCGTATTCTAGGCAGCGCATCAGGAGCAACACGCCGTGGCCGACAAGGACTGCAAGCTGCCCGAGAACGTGCCGGGACGTTTCTACGTCGACGATCAGTGCATCGACTGCGATGCCTGCCGTGAGACCGCACCGCGGTACTTCACGCGCAGCGACGAGAAGGGCTACTCCTTCGTGCACACCCAACCGGATCCGTCGGACGAAGAAGCCGTCGAGCTCTGCCGCGAGGCCCTCGAGGGCTGCCCCGTGGAGGCGATTGGCGAGGACGGCGACGCGTAGCGTGGCCGCCCGGCCCCGCGTCCCGACCGCCGCGCGCTAGCGCAGCTTCTTCGAGGCCTTCGCCTCGGCCGCCTGCGCCTTGGCCTGCTTCACACGCTCGGCGACCTGGCCATCCACCTTCGCGCGGTTCTCGCCGAGCCACTTGCGCGCCGCGATGCCCCCGGTGAACTGCTCGCCGGTGAGGGTGAACATGAGTTCGAGGACGACCGGGCCGATGTCGCGCTGGCTGCGTCCGGCACGCTTGCCCTTCTTCGCGTTCTTGGCCTGCTTCGCCTTGCCGATCTTCTCGGCCATCTTCTGGTCGCCATCACCGGCCGTACCGGTGTCGTAGTTGACCTCGACGCCGTCCCACTTGGCGCCCTTCTCGAGCCTGAGCGCCTTCATGAGCTTCACGATCTCCTCGATGAAGCGCTCGTCCTTGAGCTTGCCGATCGTGACCAGGGCGTTCTTGCGGACGGCGTAGTCGTGGTGCCCCATGAGCCCGACGATGGTGTCCTTGGCGCCCAGGTAGCCGAGGTTGGCAATGGCGGCCAGGCCGGCCATCTGGAACGTGTCGTCCTTGCTCTTGCGCTTCATGGCCGCGACGACGGCCTGGCCGGCGTAGCCGGGCGTGCGTCGCTGGGAGCCGAGCTGGATCACCGCCGACGTGCTGATCTCCGGCGAGCGGTTCTTCGTGAGCTTCGCGAGGGCATCGACGATCTTGGGGTGCTGCACCTGGGCGAGGTTGCGCATGGCGAAGTCCTGCTCGGCGAGCTTCTCTTCCCCCTTCATGCCCTTCGCCTTGTAGGCGATCTTGAACTCGGCCAGGGCTTCCGCGACCTCCTCGGCGGAGGCCAGCGGCGGGATGGGCTTCGGCGCCTTCTTCTCTTCCTCGGCCCGAGCGGGGGCGGCGAGGAGGACGAGCAGCGAGAGACCGAGGGTCAGGGCGCGCACCATGGCGATACTCCATCGAATTCGGCCGTCGATCGTACCAAGCCCGTGCCGGGGGGGGGGCCCCCCCCCCGGCGCCTCACTCAGAGGACGCCCAGATCCTTGCCGACCTCGGTGAAGGCCACGATCGCCTTGTCGATGTCCTCGAAGGAGTGGGCCGCAGAGAGTTGCACGCGGATGCGCGCCTGGCCCTTGGGCACCACCGGGTACGAGAACCCGATCACGTAGATGCCCTTGGCGAGCATCGCGTCCGCCATCTCCATGCTCAGGCGCGCATCACCCAGCATGATCGGCACGATCGGATGCACGCCCGGTCGAATCGCGAAGCCGGCCGCCGTCATGCCCTCACGGAAGCGCAGCGTGTTGGCCTCGAGCTTGTCGCGCAGCTCGGTGCTCGCGTTCAGCAGGTCCATGCAGGCGAGCGACGCCGACACGATGGGCGGAGCCACCGTGTTGCTGAAGAGGTACGGACGCGAGCGCTGACGCAGCAGGTCCACGATCTCCTGACGGGCTGCCGTGAAGCCACCCGACGCGCCGCCGAGCGCCTTGCCCAGCGTCGAGGTGATGATGTCGACCCGGTCCATGACGCCGCAGTGCTCCGGCGTGCCGCGGCCCGTCTTGCCCATGAAGCCCGTCGAGTGCGAGTCGTCGACCATCACCATGGCGTCGTACTTCTCGGCCATGTCGCACACACCCGCGAGGTTCGCGACGTCGCCGTCCATGGAGAACACGCCGTCGGTCGCGACGAGGACGCGGCGGGCGCCCGCCTCGCGCGCGGCCTTCAGCTGGGCTTCGAGATCCGCCATGTCGTCGTGCTGGTAGCGGAAGCGCTTGGCCTTGCAGAGACGGATGCCGTCGATGATGGAGGCGTGGTTGAGGGCGGCCGAGACGACCGCGTCCTCCGCGCCGAGCAGGACCTCGAAGAGGCCGCCGTTGGCATCGAAGCACGACGTGTAGAGGATGGAGGCTTCCTGGCCGACGAATGCGGCGAGCTTGGACTCGAGCTCCGTGTGCCGGTCCTGGGTCCCGCAGATGAAGCGCACCGAGGCCATGCCGTAGCCGCGCTCGGCCAGTTCGTCGTGCACGGCCTGGACGAGCGCCGGGTGGTTTGCGAGCCCGAGGTAGTTGTTGGCGCAGAAGTTCAGGACCTCGCCGCCATCGCTCACGCGGATGCGCGCCTGCTGGGGGCTGATGATGATGCGCTCGCGCTTCATCAGGCCCGCGGCCTCGATCTCATCCAGCTCGCTGCGCAGCTGGTCACGTACGTTGTCGAACATGGGGCTCTCCGCTCGGGGGCGCCCAGGGTACCGGCTTCGCGCCCAGGCTTCTCCTCTGGGCTACCCTGTGGCCCATGCCGCGCCGCTCGACTCCCCCCTGGCTGTTCCTGCTCGTGCTCCTCTTCGGGCTGCCGCACGCCGCACGGCCCGCCGCGGCCGACGACCTCAAGGCTGCGGTCAAGGACTTCAAGAAGGCCCTGCAGACCGAACGCTGGCAGGATCGTCGCGACGCGTACCTCACCGTGGCCGACTTCGACAGCGCGCCCGTCGCCAAGGCCCTCCTGGATGCCATGACCAAGGAGGCCAACCCGGCCGTGCATCTCACGGCCCTGCGGGTGCTGGCCGGCCTCGAGTCCGAGGGCGCCCGGGCGCAGCTCGTGCAGGAGGTCAAGAAGGCTCGCGGTACCCGCAAGCAGTACGTCCTCATGGCGCTGGCGCGTCAGAAGGGCGACGGGGCCGTGCCGGTCCTGCTCACCATCGTGCAGGGCAAGGACGGCCCGGCCGCCGCCCAGGCGGCCCTGGCCCTCGGACGCAAGGAGGTCAAGGAGGCGGTGCCGCACCTCACGTCGCTCCTTGCCCACAAGGACTGGCAGGTGCGTCGCGCCGGCGCGCTGGCCCTGGCCGCGATTGCCCAGCCGCCGCCGCCCAAGCCCAAGGACGGCAAGCCCGCGCCCAAGGACTTCCGTTGGCCGGTCCCCGAGGAGTTGAAGGCACCCGAGATCACCCAGAAGCTGATTGCCGCCCTGGCGGCCTCGAAGGGCGTGGAGCGCGGCGCGATCATCCAGGCCCTGGCGGAGATCCACGAGCAGGACCACGGCAACAACCTGCAGGCGTGGAAGAACGTCGCGGCCGGCAAGCCTGTCGATGCGCGCCTTGCGCGCAAGCGCATCTGGCCGGCGGCGGCCTTCGGCATCCCGCTCTATGGCCAGCGCATCGTCTTCATCTACGACAACAGCCTGCGCTCGGGCGACCCGCATCGGTTCGGGACCGGCGACCGGCTGCTGGAGCTGTGCAAGGTGCCCGGCGGCGCGCCGCTCGTGCCCAACCGGGTACTGACGGTCGGCCAGTTCGCGCGTGCGCACTTCGGGCGCGCGGTGGTCAAGCTGAAGAAGGGGCAGCAGTTCGAGGTGGTGACGTTCAACGCCACGGTGCAGTCCCTTTTCGGGAAGTTCTCCTCCGCGGGCAGTGCCGGCAAGAAGGCCGTGACGGACCTGTTCGCGGGCCTCGAGCCCGACGACGGCATCAACACCTACGGCGCGTTCACCACGGCGCTGGACCTGGGCGGGAAGACGGACGCCAAGGCCTGGAAGCGGGGGCCAGACGAGATCGTCTTCGTGACGTGCAACCAGCCCACGAAGGGGGAACTCGTCGATGCCGACGTGATCGCTGCGGCGATCGGCCTCAAGGGCCGCATGCGCATGGTCCGGATCCACACGATCGGGGTGGAGAGCCACCCGTACTCCATGCTGGAGACGATCGCCAAGGAGACCGGCGGCATCTACCGCAACTACTACGAGTGAGTTGTCTGGATCTCGGCTGCGCCGCGATCCAGACCGGGCGGGGGGCCCGCG
>JARGNS010000109.1 GCA_029213105.1 Planctomycetota bacterium | reverse complement strand
ATTCAGGCGTGTGGCCGCGGGCACGTTCGCCAGGCTGCCGACCGCCCCGGCCTGGGGATCGAACGCCCCGAAGACGAGGGTCTCCACGCGCGCATTCACGATGGCGCCCGCGCACATGAAGCAGGGCTCGAGGGTGACGTAGAGCGTGCAGCCCTCGAGCCGCCACTGGCCGAGCTGCTCGGCGGCGTCGCGCATGGCCAGGACCTCGGCGTGGGCCGTCGGGTCGTTGTCCATCTCGCGGCGGTTGTGCGCCCGGGCAATGACCTGGCCCGCTCGCACGATCACGGCCCCCACCGGCACCTCGCCGACGGCGGCGGCCTGCTCGGCCTCCTCCAGCGCCTCCTGCATGAACGCGGCATGCACGGCATCCACGAAGGCGGCGTCGCCACTCTCGCCGGTCATGCCTAGCCGATCCCGGACGCCTTGCGGCGCGCCTCCCGCTCCTCACGACGACTGCAGCTGCCCTCGGCGTGCCACGCCTTGCACTCGACGAAGAGGGTCAGGCTGTGGTCCTGCATCGTGAAGCCGTGGTCATCGACCACCTGCTGCTGGAGTTCCTCGATGCGGTCGTTGGTGAACTCGATGACGGCGCGGCAGTCGACGCAGACCATGTGGTCGTGGTGCTCGCGGTCCACGGCGCGCTCGTAGCGTCGCGTGCCGTCGGCGAAGTCATGCCCCTCGACGACGGCGGCCTCCTCCAGCACGGCAAGGCCGCGGTAGACGGTGGCCAGGGAGACCGGCTCGCCGTCGCGGGACAGCCAGCGGTGCATCTCCTCGGCCGTGAAGTGCCCCGACTGGGCCATGGCGGCGCGCACCATGGTGCGGCGCTGGCCGGTCATCTTGAGTCGGCGCGCGCGCAGGAAATCCTCGAACGCCGCCAGGGCGACCTTGAGGGTCGCGTCGGCGGCGGACTGGCTCTGGGAGGCGTCGGGGGGGGTGGCATCCCACCGCGGGATTCTACCGCAGGAGCGCGACCGCTCCTCGTCCCCACTGCGTCGAAAGGGCGCGGCCCCTCGGGGAGCGGCTTTCCTGCGCTTCCCGGCGAGGCCCGTGCGCTACGCCGCTACTTCATCGCGGCGATCTTGCCCAACGTGCGCGGCACGAGGTTGTGGACGGCCTTCGGCGCGCGAATGACGAGGTAGCGGTCGGTCGCCTTCACGCTCCAATCGTCCTGGCTCTCCCACTGGGCGGGGAGCAGCAGCTCCTTGAGGAGCTCGGCCACGGCGTCGCCGTTGTTGAGGGGATCGTCCTCGACGACCTTCTCGGGCTCGTACTCGTCCTCGACGAAGCCGGAGGGATTGAGGTTGATCGAGGGGCCGTAGAAGTCGGTCTTGGTCCAGGTGATGTGCGAGATGCTGTACATCCGCGCCACGGGCTTGCCGTAGCTGTCGGCCTTGGACGTGAGGAAGACGATGTTGCCCTTGACCGTGACGGCCATGCCGTGGGGCTTGGCGACAACCGCATCGAGGAAGGTCCACACGCTGACGTTCTCGAGCTGGACCGTGTAGGTGAGGTCCTTCCACTCGATGTCGGCCTTCGCCAGCGCCGCCGACTTGATCATGATGTTCTTGCCCGTGGCCACGCGCAGCCACTTCACGACGCCCTTCAGGCTCGTCTCCTTGAACTGGACCTTCGTGAGCCGCTGCTTGCGCAGCGTGCGCACCAGGGCGATGTCACGCGCGGACGGGGCCGCCGTCGCCTCCGAGGCCGGGAAGGTCACGAGGACCACGGCCGTGGGCAGGGCCAGGAGGACGGCAAGCAAGGCAATCGAGAGCAAGCGCATGGTGATCTCCGCGTTCAGGGATACCAACGCCCCGCTGGCGCGCTTGCAGCGCAGAAGACGGAAGTCCCGCCGCCCGGAAGCTGGCGCTAGCGGGTCGCCGAGCGGCCCAGGGCCCGCTGGGCGATGTCGCCGCGCTTGTAGGCGCCCTCGAAGCGGATGAGGCTCGTGGCGTCGTATGCCCGATCGCGGGCCTCCTGGAAGCCCTCCCCCAGGGCGCTGACGCACAGGACACGCCCGCCGGACGTCGAGAGGCCCCCGTCGTCGCGGCGCCGGGTGCCCGCGTGGAAGACCGTGACCCCCTCGAGTTGCTCGGCCTCTTCCATGCCGTACATGGGCTTGCCGGCCTGGTACGAGCCCGGGTAGCCGCCCGAGGCCATCACGACACCGACACACGGCCGGGGATCCACCTCCGGCCCTTCCTCGAGATCGGAGAGGCGCCCGGTCGCGGCGGTGTGCAGGATCTCGTAGAGGTCGCCCCGCAGACGCGGGAACATCACCTCGGACTCGGGATCGCCGAAGCGCGCGTTGAACTCGACGACGCGCGGGCCGCCCTTGGTGATCATCAGGCCGGCGAAGATCGCGCCGCGGTACTCGATGCCCTCGTGCCGCAGGGCGTCGAGGATCGGGACCAGGATGTCGCGCTCGATCTTGGCGAGCATCTCGCCCTCGACGACCGGGGCCGGGCTGTAGGCCCCCATGCCGCCGGTGTTCGGTCCCTGGTCGCCGTCGTGGATCGCCTTGTGATCCTGGGCCGTCGGGAGCATGAGCATCGTCTGGCCGTCGGTGATGATGTGGATCGAAGCCTCCTCGCCGCGCAGGAACTCCTCGATGACGATCTTCGCCCCGGCGGCACCGAAGCGCTCTTCGATCATCATCTCGTGCAGCGCGTCGAGCGCCTCCTCGCGGCTGTGGCAGATGACCACGCCCTTGCCCGCGGCGATGCCGTCGGCCTTGAGCACGACGGGCCAGTACTCGAGTTCCTCGATGTGGGCCTTAGCCGCGGCGTACTCGGAGAACTCGACGTAGGCGGCCGTGGGCACGTTGTGGCGCGCCATGAGCTTCTTGGCGAAGGCCTTGCTGCCCTCGAGCTGCGCGCCGGCCTGCGTGGGGCCGAAGACGGCGAGCCCGCGCTCCTGGAAGTGGTCGCCGATGCCGCCCACGAGGGGCACCTCCGGCCCCACCACCGTGAGATCCACCCCCTCGGCCTCGACGAAGCTCGCCAGGCGGTCGAAGTCGCCCACCAGCAGATCGGGCAGGCAGGTCGCCACGGCCTCGATTCCGCCGTTTCCGGGGGCGCAGTACACCGTCTGGACCTGGGGACTGCGGGCCAGGGCCGCGCAGAGGGCGTGTTCGCGGCCGCCACTGCCGATCACGAGGACTTTCTTGTTCATGGGGCTGCTCTACCACACAGGCTGCTCGTGATGAAACCGTGACAGTCCGAAGCCCGGAAAACGCACTCTTTTGAAGGGACGCGCTTTCCATCGATAGGCAGTGATGCCCGATGTACCGGGCCCTGGCTATGCTTCTGAGCGTCCGCGGAGGGAGGTTCTCCGTGTGGCGGGTACCGGATCTGCTAAGGTCCGGCCCCAACGCGCCGAACCACAACCTCGGCAACAGAGATTGGACCCACGCCCCCTGAGGGACGGGTCCCCTTGGGAGGAGTCAATCCTATGAAGTCCATCGTTCTCGCTATCGCGCTCGTTGGTATGGGTGTCCTGCTGAGCGGCTGCAACAACTGCGGCTGCGAGCCGGATCCCTGCTGCGAGCCCGTCTACGTCAGCCCCTGCTGCCCGGCTCCGAGCCAGGGCATCGGCTACACCGCGCCGGCCAACTAGGTCCGCTCGGTTCGACTTGACGGTCCCGCCGCGGTGGGACTCGACAGCTAGAGGGGTGCTGCGCTCACGCGCAGCACCCCTTTTTTCCTGCCCACACGGCGCCGGCACACCGCCCTGCCCCGTCGCGCGTCTTCTTCGCGCCCGTACGCGGTCTTGGCCGAGATTTCACGTTCCCCATCCGTCGTGCCGTGCGGTTTGAATGACCGCGCCTGGACCCTCGGCTCCTAACGGATCCGACGTTCCCCCGCGCCTGGCGCGCAGGCCCACGGTGGTGCCCACGCCGCACAGGCGACGCGGACACACCGCCCGGTGAGGTGACCACGAGACCCCGGCCGCTCCCCGCCCGGGAGGGCCCGAAAGGAACCACCCATGAAGCGCATTGCGATGCTCGCGCTGGCCTGCGCCTTCGTGCTCGGCACGATGGCCGCCTGCTCCAGCCTGTGCTGTGATCCCTGCAAGGAGGATTGCTGCAACCCGTGTGACACGTGCGATCCCTGTGATCCCTGCGCCACCAAGTAGGCCCACGCACCCCCACGAGGAGGCGGAGTCGCACCAGCGGCTCCGCCTTCTCCCGTTTTGGTGGTTCACCTAGAATCGCCCGTCTACCCCGCCGGAGACTCCGACCCATGACCATGCTTCGCACCGCCGCCGCGCTCGCCCTGCTCGTGGGCATCCTCACCCTGACCGTGGCGTGTTGCGGGTTCGACCCGTGCGAGCCGGTCGCGGACCCCTGCAGCTGCACGAACCCGTGCGAGCCGAACCCGTGCGAGCCGTGTGACCCGTGCGCGGCCGCCCCCGCCGCGGCTGCCGGCGCGGGCCCGAGTGCCAGCTGCGGCGGCGCAGGCAAGAGCTGCGGCTAGCCCCCCACGCGTCCGAGCCGGGACTCCGGCCCCCCGAGCCTCTCGAAGCGGCGCGGCGTGCACGGCACGTCGCGCCGTCCTTCGTTGCCGGGCCATCCACGCCGGCGCCTCGGGCCTGGCGCCTCCAGCACGGCCTCGAGGCTCGCCTGCCTGGACCGGGAGAAGGAGATGGTCGGGGTGACGGGATTCGAACCCGCGACTGGAAGCTCCCAAAGCTTCCCCTCTACCACTGAGGTACACCCCGTCCCGAAGTCGCTGGCGTGAGGAGCCCGTGAAGGGCCCAGACTCTACCGCTACTTGCCGCCGGTGACGGGCCCGCCTCCACTGCTGCCTGGTCGTGGACCGGCCGGGGGCTTGGGCTTGGGGGTCGGCTTGGGCGGGGGCTTCTTCTTGCCCTTCTTGCCGCCCTTGCCGTCTCCGTCACGCTCGTCGTTGCGGCGCTTGCGCACGTCACGCTCGGGCTCGATGATCTGCACGTCCTTCGTAAACGTGAGCATCCAGCCCTTCTTCAAGATGAAGGACCACGGCGTGTCGACGTACTTGCGCGCGATGCGCGACTGGGCAAGGAACACCTCGGCGAAGCGCGCTTCGCGCTCCTCGTCGCCGAGATCGATCTTCTTGGGCGGCAGCTCCACGCCCATGACCAACGGCCGCGGCAGGATGCGCACCCGCCGGTACGTCACGTCGAGGGGCTTGATCGACTTGAGGGCGGCCAGGGCCTCCCCGTGGTGGAAGCGCACCTTGCGCAGTTGGACGCCGAGGAGCTGGAAGTCGGCTTCGATGCGCTCCTGCAGGGGGTCCTCGCCCGGCTTGGTCTTGCGCTCCTTGCCGTTGGCGGACTCCCACCACTTCAGGCTCGTCTGGACGGCGTTGAGACGGTCCTTGATGAAGCGCGTGGCCTTCTTGACGTCGTCCATGTCCTCGAACCACGTCAGCGGCGGACTCACCGAGCGCACGGGACGCTCGGGGCGCGTCGTCAGGGACCCGCCGCGCTTCTCCAGCACACCGATGCGCTGGATGACGGGGGTCGCATCGTTCGCCAGATGTTCCCACACCCGCACGATGGTCTGCGCACGCCAGTCCTTGCCGAGGCTCTTGAGGACGCGCGCGCGCGGACGGAGGTCCGGCGCGAAGAGCGCCATGCGGGCGTAGTCGTAGGTTGTCTTGCCCTTCTTGCGGCGGGCCTCGGCCTGCTTCTTGGCGCGGCCACGCCACCAGCCCTTGCGCTTCTTCTTGGCGGGGTCCGTCTTGCCGGCTTCCTTGGGCTCCGGCGTCGGCAACCGCGAGGCGTGTGAGGCCGGCAGGCCGAAGTCGTAGACGAAGTAGCGCCCACCCGAGGTGTAGCTGAGCGTGGCCAGCGTCCAGTAGCCGAAGCCGGACGGGACGGGGTAGCGCGGCGGACGCACCCAGACGAAGTCCGCCTGGGCGAGGTCGAACTCCCAGCGGTAGGGCACCAGGCCGAAGGCCGTCTCGCCGCCGTAGTACAGCGAGCCCTTCTTGAGCTTGCGGGGCGAGGGGTTGTAGCGCTCGGTCAGGCCGAGGTGCGGGTAGTCGCGGGCCTCGTACTCCTGCAGCCACGCGCGCTCGAAGGCAGCCTCGCCGGCGATGCAGTAGAACGCCGCGCCGCAGTCGAGGACCACCTCACGCGTCTCCTCGATGTCGTCCTCGCCGCCATCGAAGTCCTGCGTCACGAGCAACATGGCCTTCGGGCCCCCCTCGGTCTCGAGGAAGTGCTCCGCCGCCTCGCGCACGCCGGCCAGCATGTTGCGCGGTCCATCGGAGGGCAGGAACGCCAGGCCCGCCAGGGCACCCTTGGCGTCCTTCGGGAGCCGGCTCGGGGCCTTCCAGGCGCCCGCCTGGATGCCGTACACGCCGATGGGCATGCCGGCGGGGCCCTCGGCCCACGCGCTCTCCAGGGAGGCCTGCAGCGTCTCGATCTCGTCCTTCATGCTCGTGGTCGGGTCGATCACGAGCACGACCTCGGCCGGCGGTTGGGTCTTGTCCGCCTCCCAGCGCGCCTTGAGGTCCCGCGCCACGTAGCGCAGGCACTCGCCCACGTGCTGCTTGCGCTCGAAGATCTCCGCCGGCGTGCGCGCCTCGCTGGCGACCTCGGCACGCGCGGGGGCGCCCCACGGCAGGAGCAGGCCGGCCACGAGGACGGCGACGGCGAGCAGGCTGGTGGCGGGGGGCGGCAGGCTTCGCATGGGGCTCCCACTCTACACCGCTGGAACACGGTCCGGGCGCGGACGGCTCGCCCTCGTATCATCGCGCCATGCCGCTCGGACCCGACCGCCCGCCCCTCGCACGCCTCCTGCCCTGGGCCCTGGCCCCCCTGCTGCTCCTGGGGGCCGCCCCGTGGGCCCGCGCCGAGGACGCCCCCACGGCGCCCGTGGCGCCCGCCCCCGCCGCCGAGGCCCCGCCGAAGGCCGATCCGTTGGTCATCGGCCGCTTCCCGGGCACGCCGGAGTGCATCGTGGACGGCGACACCGTGCGCCTGCCCAAGGGCAACCCCTCCGTGCGGGTCCTGGGCATCGACTCGGAGGAGTTGTTCAAGCAGGCGCGCGATCGCAAGGCGGCCGAGAAGGACTTCGCCGCCTACGCGAAGGCGCAGCAGGGCGACCACCCCCGCCCGAGGAAGTACGGCACGCCGGCCGGCGAGGCCGCCCGCGACTTCGCCCGCGCGCTCATGAAGGACGCCACGGGCCTGCGCCTCGAGCGTGACGCCGTGGACGCCCGCGCCAAGGGCACCTACGGCCGCATCCTCGCCCACGTGTTCATCGAGAAGCCCAGCGGCGAGGTCCACCTCGCCGAGGCGCTCGTGCGCGCCGGCCACTCCCCCTACTTCACCAAGTACGGACGCTCGCGCCGCTTCGACGCGGCGTTCCGCAAGGCCCAGGACGAAGCCCGCGAGGCCAAGCGGGGCATCTGGTCCAGCGAGGGCCCGGGGCATTACCCGGACTACGAGGAGCGCCTGCGCTGGTGGAACGCCCGCGCCGACCAGATCACGCGCTGGCGTGCGATCGCCGGCAAGCCCAACCACGTGACGCTCGGTGCCAAGGGCGCCGACAAGAAGCTCGCGACACTCGTCGGCAAGGAGGTCGTCCTCTTCGGCCTCTACGATCGCGAGTTGCCCGTCTCGGGTGCAGACCGTCGCATCCTGCTGCTCTCCCACGAGCGTGGCCGTGGCATCCCGCTCGTGTTCTTCGATCCGAAGGTGATCGGCGCACTCGACATGGACGCACTCGGCAAGGGCTATGTGACCGTGCGGGGCAAGCTGACGCTCTACAAGGATCGGCCGCAGATCGTCGTCGAGAGTCCGACGCAGATCTCGACCAAGTGACCCGAACCCGCCCAAGTGACCCGAACCCGACGACGTGAGGGAGACCGGACCGTGCGTATGCGCATCCTGACCATCCTGCTTGGTGCCCTGCTGACGCTCGGCGGCTGCGGCGACGGCGACACCACCACCGCCTCGGCCCCGCGCGAAGTCGATCAACTGGCGTATGGCGTCTCGCAGATCTTCATCGCGATCGACAAGAACCGCCCGGCGAGCCAGGCCGAGCCGCTGATCCGCCAGGCCGCGCGTGCCCTGGCCCAGGGGGAGTCGTTCGAGGACGTCGCCCGCGGCCGCAGCGCCCATGGTTCCTCGGTCGACGGTGGCTTCCTCGGCTTCGTGCGCACCGACGTGGAGACGGCGTTCGGCGGCGCGGTCCAGGCCATGCGCCCGGGCCAGGTCAGCCCCCCCATCCGTACGAAGCAGGGCTGGCACATCATCAAGCGCCACAGCTTCGATGACGGCCGCAAGCTCGAGCAGCGCTACCGCATCCCGACCCACGGCGTGTTCGTGACCTGGGACGATCCCACCCGCCCCTCGCCGCGCGCCGCTGGGCGTACGAAGGAGCAGGCCTACGCCGCGGCAATCGAGTTGCGCGACAAGCTGGCCAGCGGCGCGATCACACTCGACCTGGCGATGGAGGTCTACACGCCCCCGGAGCGGCGTGCGCCGGAGGCCTTCATCGGCCCCACGGCCAACCGCGGGCAGAACGGTGAGATCTTCGCGGCCCTCCAGGCATCCAAGCCCGGCGCGCTGCTGGGACCGTTCGACACGCCCGAGGGCTTCGCGGTGCTGGTGCGCGGACGCTATCTGCGCAGCCTCTTCCGCCACATCCTGATCCAGCACACGGCGAGCGAGGAGCGCGACCTCTCCGTCAGCCGCACGCCGCAGCAGGCGGCCGAGCTGGCCCAGAAGATCCTGGAACGGGTCCTGGCGGACCGCTCGGCCTGGGACGCGCAGGCGGAGGCGCACAGCGACGACAAGTGGTCGCGCACGACGCGTGGCCGCATGGGCGTGCTGCATCCGGGCGGCTTGCCGCCCGGCTTCAGCGCCTTCGCCTACGAGCAGAAGCCCGACACGATCCACCCGAAGGTCGTGCAGACGCCCTTCGGCTTCCACGTCGTCTGGAAAGTCAACTAGCCCCTGTGCGCGGGCGCCTGCGCTAGGGGCGGTGCCGCAAAGGGCGCCGCGCGAGCGTGCGTCCGCCCGCGTCGCGGCGAACACCGCCTCACGGTGCCGGGCGGCCTGGCTGTGCGAGAGCGCGGAAGGGCGGCCAGGGCCCCGTACGATGGGCAAGCATCGCACCCATGCCCCCGTAGCTCAGCTGGATAGAGCACGAGATTTCTAATCTTGAGGTCCGAGGTTCGAGTCCTCGCGGGGGTGCCAACTTCCGAGGCCGCAGTGGCCAGTGACCACCAGCTCGGCAGGCTGGGGGTTGCTGGCACCCGGCTTGAGTTCGGAGTTCGCTACTGGCCGCCGACGGACTTCTTCACTGGCTGCCGTCTCCCCGCGAACAGTGCCTTGAACTGGGGCAACTCTCGCAGGGGCTCCAGGTCGGAGTCCTTCAGCGCGAGCTTGCGCATGGTCTCGAACTGCGCCACTAGGGAGGCGCGCTCCTCTGGAC
>JARGNS010000108.1:3948-9470 GCA_029213105.1 Planctomycetota bacterium | reverse complement strand
GCACCACGACCGCCGAGGTGACCGACCTCGCAGGCATGGGGCTGAGCGGCGAACTCTCCGCACGCCTGCGCGCCGGCCCCGACGGCTCGGCCCTGGACAACGTGGAGGGCCAGATCAACCTCGACCTGCAAGCGGCGCGCTCGTGGCTCGGTGCCCTCGCGGGACTCGATCCGCAGGCACGCCTGGCCGGCGTCGCGCGCTCGCGCGTCCGCCTCGCAGGCGAAGACGCCGGGCAGCGCCTCGATGCCAGCGTGCAGATCACGAACCTCGCGTACCAGTCCGCTCCGGGCGCCGCGCGCCTCCAGGAGCCGCGCGTCAACGTACGCGCCAACGCCTGGCTCGCCCCCGAGGGCGGACGCCATCGCGCCGACGAGCTCAAGATCACGGCCGCGGCTATCACGATCGACGGTTCCGGCTCCACCTACGTGGCCTCCCCCGACACCGACATGGACCTCGCCATCCAGCTGGCCGGGGACGCCGCCAAGCTCGCGCCCACGCTCGCCGCGCTGCTCGGCGAGGGCTACGAGGACCTGCGCGGCGAGGGCCGCCTGAGCGGCCGCTTCCGCGCGACGGGGTCCGCCGACGACGATGCCGCGAGCTTGCTCGTGGACGGCAACGCCGTGCTGGGCTCGTGGTCCACACGCGGCCTCGAGGTCGGCGACCTCAAGGCCACGCTCGCCCGCACGAGTGCCGAAGAGCCGCTCTCGCTCGGCCTCACGTCGAAGCTCAACAAGGGCCGCCTCTTCTCCCAGGGCGCGATGACCCTCGGCACACCGCAGTACCCCTGGAAGGGGCAGCTCGACCTGTCGGACGTCGACACCTCCGGCGTGGTCACCTCGCAGGGCTTCGGCCGCCTGCTGGCCTTCGCCCTCCCGGCACTCCTGCCGGCGGGCGCGAACGTGCCCGTGCTCTCGGGCCTGCTGACCGCACGGATCGAGGCCGAGGCCCCGTCGCTCGAGGATCCGGCGATGCTCGACGGCCTGACGGGCCGCGGCCGCGTTTCCATGACCCAGGGCTCGATCAAGAACTCGACGCTCTTCGGGGGCGGATCGGGTGGTGGCCAACTGGGCAAGATCATCCAGGGTCTCAAGCTCGCCGTCCCGGAGGCCGGGCGGGTTCTCGAGAGCGCCACCAAGGCACTCACGTTCTCGTCGCTGGAGTCCAAGTTCCGCATCGCGCAGCGCGTCGTCCATGTCGATCGCGCGAAGCTGTCGGGCACCTCGCTGGACGTGGACCTGCAGGGCACGGTGCAGTTCGACAAGCGCGTGGCCCTGGCAAGCAAGCTGGTGTTGCTGGGCAGCGCCGGGAAGAAGGTCGCCAAGGTCCTGCCGGGTGGCGCGATCCCGCTGCGCATCGGCGGCACGCTGGCCAGCCCGCAGGTACGCCCCGACGTCGACATGGGCAAGCTGCTCGCGGGCGCTGTCGGCGACCCGGGCGACCTGCTGGACCGCCTCAAGAAGAAGGGCCTGCCGAAGATCAAGAACCCCTTCAAGTAGGCACGCCCCCCCGTGCAATCCCGGGCGCCGGTCTTCCCGCGGGCGTAGGCTGCGGCGATGACGGATCCCAAGAGCGAGTGCGAGGAACTACTCGGGCAGGCCGTGCCGATGGCCGGCGCGATGCTCACCAGGCACCGGGCGTTCCTGCCGTTCGCACTCTCCATGTCGGCTCAGGGCGACGTGGCCCACGTCGGCGTCCCGGTGGACGAAGAACACCCTGGTGCCCAGGCGGTGATGGACCGGCTCGAGGAGGCGCTGAAGTCCGGCGTCGCCGAGGGCACGCTGCGCGCCGCCGCCCTGGCCCATGACATCACCACCACGCCGCCGGGGCGCGACGAGGCCCAGGACGCCATTGCCGTCGCCCTGGACCACCGCGACGGCTACTCCGTCCTGGTCGTCTTCCCCTACGCGTTCGACGCCGACGGCGTGCTGCTGATCGAAGACCCCTTCGCGACGGAAGGCGAGGGCCGACTCTTCGACGCTTGACGCGCCGGGGACCTAGAAGTCCCGGACGTGCGCCATCGTGGTGTGGGCCTGGACGGCCGTACGTCGACCGTCCGGCGCGGCGGCTTCGACCACCGTATGCAGCCACACCTTGCGGGAGCCCGAGGTGCCGCTGACCTTCACCTCGAAGCCGTGTGGATGCCAGTCGTCGACTGTCCGGGCTGCGAGCACGGCGCGTCGCGTGGCACTGTCGTCGCTGGTCTCGGCCAATCGCGCTCCGCCGTACACGAGCAGCCCACCGTCGGAGAGGAGGTCGTCCTCCTCGATCGACGGCCGGCCCTGCGGATGGCGGGAGACGGATCCATTGCCACGCAGTTCGTAGAACGCCTCCTCGACGTCCTCGGAAGGATCCCAGGCGTAGGTGAAGCCGTAGCGATCCCGGAGGTCCTTGACGACGGACTCGCGTTCCTTCTTGTCGCCGATCTCGAGGATCTGTCGGTAGCTGGGGTAGGCCACACTCCGCCAGATCACGAGGTCCCGGGACTGCTTGGAGCCGAGCGACAGGCCGCGCGCGACGATGTTCGGATAGACCGCGACCATCCGGTAGGTGTCGATCCAGCGCTCGGTTCCGCGGCGACGGTCGGCCACACAGGTCGAGGCGTTGACCTCGCGCACGAAGAGCAGCATGTTGCCCGCGTAAGGCGTATCGATCGCGTCGGCGTGGAGCTCGGAGCCCTCGTCGATGACCGGAAGTCGGGCGCCGGGGGCCACAGGCAGGTGCCCCAGGTCGCACGCTTCGAGGTACGCGATCCCCGTCGCGTCGTTCTCGTACAGATGCCGGCTCTCGGAGATGAGCCCCGTGATCGAGTAGATGGTCGTCTGCCCCTTCTCCGCGGCGCGGGCCGACGCCGCGAGGAAGCCATCGGTTTGCTGGGTCGTGCGAAGAGCCTCGCTGAGCAGCAGCGACATGCCGCTCATCAGGATGACGACGACGATGACTTCGAGGAGCGTGTATCCACCCGAGCGGCGGAGCCGACGCCTAGGGGGCTGGGCGAGAGACATCAAAGCGATCCACCTTGAAGGAGTAGTGGGAGGGTTCCGCGCTGCGGTGCGCCTCGACGCGCAGGAGGTAGCTCGCGTCGGGAACCGACGTAACGGGTGTACTCCACTGGAAGCGCGGGTTCGTCCTGTGGCGCACGGCGTACTTGGGGTCGGGACGACCATCCTCAAGGCGCGCCAGTGCGCCCGGCTGCGTCTCCGAGCCATCCTGCATGTAGTGCCAGCTGCCGCCGTCGTTCCAGGAGTACAGGACGCGGTAGACGAGTTCCCCCGCCTTCTCGCTGAACTCCGACGGCGTGTCCGTGTCGTAGGGACGCTGATCCCAGCGCTCCCAGTCGACGTTCCAGCGCACGTCGATCTGTCTGGGATCGGGGTAGAGCGCGTCGGTGAGCGGCGCCGTGATGCGCAGCGAGGGCAGCTGCCGCACACGGCGGGCGCGGCCGGGCACGCCCTCGTTCGCATGCGCATGAACGAGGCTGAGGAGTGCGTAACGCCCGAGGAAGGAGGCTCCATCCTCGGTGTTCTCGTAGAGACTGGAGATCAGGATCCGCGCCATCTTGTTGTCGGGCGCGATCAGCCGCACGCCGGCGCTGCCGAGCAGGCCCGTGGCCGACGCATCCTCGGCGAAGTAGCTCGTCATGAGCTGCGTCGAGAAGCGCGGGAAGGTGCGCGTGTCCGTGAATGCGGGCCCGACCGCGAGGCCATTCACCTTGGACTCGCCCCCCCACTCCAGACGGAAGGGATGGGTGACGGCGATGGCCGTGGGAAGCGCCACGCCATAGCGCGTGCCCAGCTCGTACCCGTCCTCCACGATCTGGCCGACGACGCCCGACAGGCCCTGCTGGAAGGTCTGCCCGCGCCGGCCTGCGTGGAAGAACGCGGTACCGCCCAGGACCCCCAGCTCGCCGCGGGCATCGGAGAGCTGCGTACCGCGCGGCAGCTGCGCCGAGGGGAGATCGCTGCGACGCACCTGCCGAAACACGCCGGCGTGCGCGGCTCTCGCGGCCACCAGGTTGCCGTGCGGCTTCCACTGGGTCGCGTAGGCGCTGTCAGGAGCAAGTTCGCCCAGCCAGGGCTTGCTCCACCAGCCACCGCCGGCGCGCCGGCTCGCGTTGGTCGTGATGCCCTCACGCACGAGCTTGCGCGTGCCTCGGACACTGCTCGTCCCGGTATCGAAGAGGGCGTTCTCGTCGACCTTCGCGCCGAGGCCGAAGGGCACACCACTCATCGGGACACCAGCGCCCAGCGTGGGCCCGGCGGCGGCAACCTCGCCGCCGAGGGACATGGCCTCGAAGGCCAGGCCTCCGACGTTCGCAAAGAAGATCTCGGAGCGCGTGAAGGCCGTACGCAGCCAGTCCATGTACCGCGGCACGTCGAAGTCGGCGCGCCCGGCCCAGCGATCGGCCACGCGATCGCCGTCGATGGCCAGCCACTGATCGCGTGCGTCGACGCCCGAGGACCGGAAGCTGTCGAAGTAGTGATTGTAGCCGTTGCGGAAGCTGCGACCGATGAGGTCGGTGTCCGCATACGGGCTGTGGCGCGGATCACCCTGGAACTGGTAGCGCTCGCTGTAGGGCACGTCATCGAGCGAGTCGGCGAACCAGGCGTAGGTGGTGCTGCAGTTGGTGGGCTCCCTGCGATCAGGCCAGAGTACGCCGGTCGTCAGATCGGTGCCGATGCGCGTCTCGACGGTGAGGAGGTGATCGACCTTGTCGCCGTCGGCAGCACCCGGGGCGGACGCAAACACGTTGCGGATGGCGCTCGTCGGCACCTCGACGACCCAACGCGCCGTGTTCTTCGGAAACGTCCCGACGACAGACAGATCGCGGGAGAAGCGATCCGGGTCGGTGATCGTGCTCGGGGTCGGGCACGGGACGTAGTCGAGGTCGTACAGCCGGGCCTCGACGCCGAGGCCCGCGCCCGCCGCGTCCGCCGGCGCCTCCAGGGGCGTACCGTGCAGCTCCAGGATCGTGGCGGATACGGCTTCGTCGTAGCGCGCCGTGAAGTACATCTCGCCGCGGGCGTAGCCGGTGTCGTGCAGGCCGTTTCCGTTCGTGTCGACCAACGGTTCGGGGGTGCTGTCGAAGACGGCATCCCCGTCGCGATCGAGGAAGGGCTCGCCGTAGTCGGCCAGGTACTTGGCCTCCTGGACCGTGTTGCCGAAGTGCTGCGGCTTGAAGGCCATCCAGGGGGTCTTCGGTGAGGTCGGCGGGGTCCAGACCCCGTCGCCGTTCATGTCCCAGTAGGGCTCGGCCGGATCCCAACGGCCGTTGCCGTTCTCATCGGTGAACGCCTCCGTGGGCATGTCCTTGTCCCAGGTGCCGCTGCCATTCGTGTCGACGAGGTCTTCCTCCGTAGCCGAGAACACGCCGTTGCCATCCAGCTCGACCCACGGCTCGAAGGCATCCCGGGTGCCGTTGCCATTGATGTCGAACCACGGCTCGCGCACGTCGCGCACCCCGTCCCCATTGGCGTCGCGGAAGGGCTCGGGCAGTTGCGTGGCCGTGGCGAAGGGCTGATAGG
>JARGNS010000108.1:0-3938 GCA_029213105.1 Planctomycetota bacterium | reverse complement strand
CTTGAGCGTGGGAAGGGACTCGGCATCGATGCGGCCAGAGAAGTCCGCACCATGGAGCTTGAACGTGATCGGCCGGCCGGCGTCATGCAGGCCGTTGCCGTTCCAGTCCGTGAACGCCTCCCCCGCGTCCCAGACGCCATTGCCGTTGGCGTCCACGAGCGGCTCGCGCTGGGTCATGATCGCCTCGGCGCCGTCGTAGGCGGTCTTGTACGCGTGGACGCGGAACCGGGGCGGGACGGAGCTATCGCGGTCCTTCGCGTCCCGCGTCGGGCGGAGGCGCTCGGGATGCGTGACGACACGCCAGCCCGGGTTCGTCTCCGGCGCGCGCGCCGCGTCGCTGTAGTTGCGCACGGGCGGCATCGGCATGACCTGGCCATGCAGGTTCAGGAACATCGCGTTGTGATAGCGCTCCGGCTCGCTGATCATCTGATCGAGGAGCAAGTGCCACGTCAGCTCGACGTCGCCATCAGCCGCGAGACGATCGCGATAGCGAGCCAGGGCGGCGGGCGCCCGCAGGGCATGGTTGTGGGCATCTGCGAAGGCGTACGGTACGAGGTTGCCGGCATCGTAGTGGCTATCGCCATCGGCATCGGCATAGACCTCGCCCCCGTCGATGACCCCGTTCCCGTTGGCATCGGTGAAGGTCTCCGGGAGGCTCCAGTCGTTCACGAACTGGGCCGCGCTCTCGCCATCCTGGTTGAAGCGTGCCCCGAAGCTCGGCGGCGAGAAGGCCGTCGCCCGCTCCGCCGTCTCGGGGAGCGTGCCGGGGTAGACGTAGGCCCAGGAGGTGTCCTCGGTCGAGAGGCGGTCGACATTCGCGTAGGGCGCGTACTCGTCGTCGCGGCCGTAGCCCAGCTTGCGAATCCAATGCACGCGGAAGTAGAGCCCCGGATTGCGACCACGGAGGTCGGCGATCGTCCCATCCACGTAGGCCTGCATGCCGTCGGTCGACATCCAGGGACTCATGACGTTGTCGATCGCCAGGACATAGAGGTCGTAGACCTGCCCGGTGGGGAGCGGATCCTGCATGGTCTGGATCACACCGGAGACCTCGGCCATCTGGGTGCCCGGCTCGGCCTCGCCCTTCAGGCGACGGAAGATGCGCACCGTGCAGAGTCGTCGATTGCGCGAATCCGACGCATGGAACATCTCCACCGAGATGGAACGGCTCCAGCGCCACAGCCCGGCGTTCTGGGTGTTCCCGGAGACGGGGTGTTCGGGTGCGACGAGCGCGTACGGCGACGTGACCTCGCGCGTCAGGGTCAGGGTCGGGATGTAGCCCCCCCCATCGTCGTAGACGTCGAGGTCGGCTGCGGCTTCGGCGCCGCCCACATCCACCATGCCGCGCAGTTCCGCGAGGATGGCGATGGCCTTCTGATGGGCAAAGACGCGGTCGCGCTGCCAGTCGGCATCGGACGAACCCCGTACGGCGTATGCGGCCCCCACGAGGCCGGCGAGGGCCAGCACGACGACGGTGATCAAGACCTCGACGAGGGTGAACCCCGTCGAGCCCGGATCACGCTGCTGTGCTGCAAAGCCCATCGTCTCTCTCCCCGTCCTTGCGCGTACCGCACGCCGTCGCCAGCGCGCTACCGGCCACCCGCGGTGCCGCCTACGCGAAACAACTCGTTCGGGCGACCGTCCTCGAGGACCGGCACCGGGCGAAAGCTCGACTTCCAGCGGCGATAGCGGCCGAGCATCGCCGCGAGTTCGTCGACCAGATCCGGGTCGTGACCGAACCAGCTGCTGGCGTCCGGGATCACCTTGAGCGACTTGAACGACTTCGGCTTCTTGCTGCGCCCGGACTTGCCACTCTTGTTGGAGCGACTCTTGCGGGTCTTGCCACTCTTCTTGGTCTTCTTCGTCTTCTTCGTCTTGGCAACCACCCGCGGCAGCGTGCCTCGGACGCGAAGCTCATCCCCGACGATCGTGATGCCCCGGAACACGCCGCTGCGATCGACGGTCATGTCGCCGGTCACGAACAGGATTCCCGAGAAATCGGTGTTGCTGTCCTCACGCACCACCAGATCACCGTCGATGACGACGACCCCGCGCCCGATGAGCGAGTGCGCCTTGTCGAAGACCACGTCCTCCCCGGCCGACGGGGTGATGACAACGAACGCCCCGTCCGGGAACGTGTAGGGCAGCCGACTCACCAACACGCCGGCGACCTCCTCGATGATCGGATCGCCAATACCGTCTCCGATGCCAGCAAGGCTCTCGACGTTGTAGTCGGCCATGGCCTTGAGGGTCTCGATCCCCACGCCGAAGATGTCCTCGATCCGGATGCGTTTCTCGTCTTCCTTCCCGACGCCGCTGGTAGCCCAGCCGGAGACCTGCGCCGAGGGCGCCGGTGCGTCGAACTCGACACGCTTGGCATCCGAGAGCTTCGTGCTGTACTTGGGTTTGCCCTTGCTGCGGTGGGCGATGCCGAGGACGGGGGATGTGATGCGGGCACCCTGGATGTCGGCCTCCTTGCCATCCGCAATGACAATCGCGGCCGAGGCGGGCAGCACGACCGTCAAGCGACGTGCCTCGCAACCGACCACCATGCGTGCGAGCCGCGTGTTGGGGCCCTCGCCGAGCGGCAGGTCTGCATCCGACTTGCGGAAGATCGAGCCCTCGCTCTCCAGGTACCAGACGGTGCCGAACTTGGGCACGCCCCGCAGGCTGGATACGTCCCGGGTACCACTCTCGACATCCCGACGACCGTCGCCATCGCGATCCTCGAAGCGCTCCGACGGATCGAAGATGCCATTGCGGTTGGAGTCGCTGAACGGTTCCGCCTCGCTGCGGCGGCGCACGACGTAGCGGCCCCAGTACCCGCGCGCGATCTCGAACTCGCGGACCAGGCCGATGGCCTCGTCGTCGGTCTCGTCGATCGGCGGGTTCTGGGTCATGTCCCGCCGGGGCTCGAAGAGGGTCACCGGCTGGCTCGGGCGGCTGCGCAGCCACGCGATGCCGTCGACGATGCCGGACTCGGCGATCTGGCGGGCGTGCCCCTCCACCTCGAAGTGGACGGCAGCGGACTTCTCGCTGGCGAAGTCACGCAGGCTGCCCGCGACGACGATGCCGGCAATCAGCATCAGCCCGAACAAGGCGTAGATGAGGACGATGCCTCGCTCCTTACCGTTGCGAGATGACACCGATGCGACGTTCGTCATGGACAGCCCCCCGGAGGGCACAGCGCGCCCTCCTCGACTCGCAGAACGAGACGGTCTCACCTTCGACCAGACCGCCCTTGCTTCTGAAGCGAAGCATCGTGGGACCGGCGCCGTGTTCGGCCCCTGTTGGGGCTCTCGGACGCCGGGCAGGGATCGGGGCGGCGCCGCTCCGATTCCAGCGGGAGGCTGCTACCGTGCGCACCGCGAACGACGAGGAGCTCGCCATGGGCGCGACCGAAGACCCTGCTACCCCCCCCGCACCGCCGTCCCCGGCGGCCTTCTACGCCCGCGCCCTGCCCCTGATGGCGCTCCTCCTCGTGTTCTGGTTCGCCCTCGGAGACGTCGTCCTCACCCGCAGCGACACCACGCCCGGGTCCGTGACCGTCACCTGGGGCATGCGCGGGCTGACCAGTTCGACCGGCGCCGAGAAGGGCGGGGAGCTCCTGCGGAACTACGACGAGGCCGCCCGTCGGATTCGCGAGCATCTCGGCGACGCGAAGGCCACGAGTCCCGCGGACCAGGAGCTGCGTCAGCAGGCCCTGGACACGGAAGCCGCGTACAGGTCCCTGCACGCCCGCGGCTGGCTGGCCTTCACCATCCTCGCCATCGCGGGGCTCTTCCTGCTGGCGCCCGCCACTTCCAGACGCCTGCGCATCCGCGCTTGCGTCACACTGCAACTCATCGGCTCGGCCATGGTCGTGGTGGGCGTCGTCTGGTTCCGCTGGTGCTTTGACAGCGTGCACGAGGTCCTGGCCCATGCGAAGGACGGGGAGT
>JARGNS010000107.1 GCA_029213105.1 Planctomycetota bacterium | reverse complement strand
AAGGAAGCAACGCGGCCCTCCGAAGAGGGCCGCGTCGTGGAGTCCGAGTGGTCGTGGGGCTGCGACAAGGGCTAGAACGTCCCCTGGATGCTCAGGTACCAGACGTCCACATCCTTGTGGGCGCCCGTGTTGTCGATGAACGACCCGGTGAAGAAGTGCGCCCACTCGACGAACGCCGTCCAGTGACGGTCGATCTTGTAGGCCAGCATCAGGTCGAGCTCGGTGCCGAGCTCGCTGTCGGAGTTGCCGCCGGCCGGACGGAGCACGCCGCCCGTGACGCCGTAGGCCGCATCGTTCGTGTCGGCCCGCCAGAAGGCGTGGAACCAGCCCTTGAAGGTGAGCTTGTCGAAGAGCTTGTACGAGCCCTCGACGCGCGCGGCGACGAGGTTCTGGCGCGCCAGGATGTCGGCGTGGCCCAGGTACTTGTGGGCCAGCGGGAACAGCTGATTGAACGTGCCGACGGTCCCGTCGGTGGGGTCGCTGTCACCCGACGCGTAGTCGAAGCCGACGCCCAGGCGGGGATCGCCGCAGGCGGTGCAGGGCTTCCAGCCGAACGTGCCGGAGAACATCCAGGCCGAGACGTCGTTGCCCGCCTGATCACCAAACTGGTAGGCCGCCTCCGTGTCGTAGTCGAAGCGCGTGTTCGGGATCTTGCCGTCCACGCGGGCGCCCACGGTGTAGCGATTCTCGTCGCGCGCGGTGTCGTTGTTGAGGCCGTAGAGGTACGCCCCCCAGGTCATGCAGGTGCGCGTCGAGTTGGTGTACTCCGCACCCCAGAAGGCCACGTCTTCGTTGACGTCGTCCCAGTCGTCGTGGTCGATGACCACCGGGTTCGTCACCCAGGCGTCAACCTTGTGGAAGCCCTTGGACCACCAGCCGCCGATGCCCTGGAACGTGCGGCGCGTGTTGGACCAATCCAGCGGCGAGACCAAGCGCTGCTTGGCCGTCTGCAGTTCACGGCGTCCGACCCAGAGGCCGCCCTCGCCGAAACCGCCGTCGACCTTGCCCTCGACGAAGAGGTTGAGGAGGTCACCCAGGTTGCGATCGACCGGGCGCGGCCCCAGTTCGCGGTTCTCCCACTGGTTGGCGTAGATGCCTTCGGCAAAGAGGCGGAAGTGGTTGCCGAAGTGGACGTCGGCATGCGCGCGTGCACGAAACAGCATCCAGGTGTCATGCGGGTCGGCGGGTGCGCCGAAGCCGATGTTGCCGAAGGACTCCCAGCGCGCGCGGACCTGGCCGCCGACGTCGACCCAGATCGACTTGTTGCGCGTGAGCGGGTAGGCCTTGTACCAGTCCGACCAGTCCCCGCGGTCGCACTTGGGTACGCAGAGGCACGGACGCCAGTTCTCGAGGAAGCGGCGGTTGTTGTACTTCGCCGGGCACGGATCCGGCTTGGCCTTGCGGCACTCGCAACACGGGTAGTCCGGGCAGTCGATGCACTCACACTTCGGGGCTTCGCAGCCCTTGTCGTCCTGGGCCCACGTGGTGGTGGACACCATGAAGAACACTGCCGCCATTAGCAGCACTGTCAGGATCGTACGCATCATCTCTTGTTGCTCCGCTTCCTTCGGAACACGCCGAAGGTCGTTTCGTGAAGGATCTTCTCGGAGGCGGCCCGCACTCTCGCGAACTTGTCGTGCAGGGGGCACTTCTCTCCGACGCCGCAGATGCCGCCGCCGAAGGGGCAGGCGTCGCCGGAGGCACGTTCGAACAGGTCGGATACCTCGTGGAGGCGAATGCTCTCCGGGGGGCGGGCGAGGGTGAAACCGCCTCCGGGGCCACGGACCCCGATGACCAGGCCCGCACGCGCCAGCTCCGTCAGGACCTTCGAGACGAACGGGCCTTGCAGGTTGCGGGCCTTGGCCATCTCTGCGGCGGAGTACTTGGTCTCGCCGCCGTCGTAGTGCTCAGCCAGGAAGCCCATGGCAGCGATTGCGGTCTCAGTGGCTTTCCCGTGCATCACTTCTCCGCGGTCTCTTTCGGGGGCGCTTGTTCGAAGCGCATGTCACCACGGAAGATCGGAATCGCCACCTTGAGCGAGGCGGAATAGACGAGCAGGCCGAAGGCCACGACGCCTGCCGCGACGCGCCACTCCAGATGGCTGGGGAGGTACTCGACATACTCGTGCAGCGTACTCGGGATGAACCCGGGGACGATCAGGCCCATGCCCTTCTCGATCCAGGCGCCGGCGAAGGCCAGGGTGCAGGCCGTGACCAGCAGCTTCGTGTGCTTGACCAGGTCGGGCTTCATGAAAAGGACGGCGGCGACGATGTTGAAGACGATCGCGGACCAGATCCACGGGACGAGTGCGTTGGCCTCGCCATGCCCGAAGAAGAGGTAGCGTGCCGAGCTCGTGTGGGCGCCGCCCGCGTAGAACTCCGTGAACAGCTCGGAGATCACCATCAGCAGGTTGATGAGGATCGTGACACGCACGATCTTCACGAGCGTGTTCATGGGCTGGTCTGACATGCGGGAGCCGCCGAAGCGGCGCAGGACGATCATGGTGAGGATGATGAACGCAGGGCCCGACACGAATGCCGAGGCGAGGAATCGGGGCGCGAGCAGCGCGGAGTTCCAGAAGGGGCGGCCACCAAGCCCCTGGTAGAGGAAGGCCGTGACCGTGTGGATGCTCACCGCCCAGACGATCGAGAGCAGGATGAACGGCTTGTACCAGCGCGGATTCGGCTTGCGGCCGAGGAAGCGCATGTAGAGCAGGTAGCCGACCACGTGCAGGTTGATGATGAGGTAGCCGTTGAGGACGAGCACATCCCACGTGAGCATCGACATCGGGAAGTTGAAGCGCCCGATGCCCGGGAACATGTGCCAGAACCGGTCTGGGCGGCCGAGGTCGGCGATGACGAACAACAGGCAGGACACGATGGCCGCGATGGCGAGCAGTTCGCCGATGATCACGACGTCCTGCATCTTCCGGTCCTTGTACAGGTAGGCCGGAATCACCATCATCACGCCACCGGCGGCGACGCCGACCATGAACGTGAAGTTCGCGATGTAGAGGCCCCAACTGACGTGGTCCGTCATGTGGGTGTTGATCATCCCGCTCGAGGCCTGATGGGCCCACGCATTCACTCCCACGAGGAAGACGGCCGTGAGGCCGGTCATCCAGGCGTAGAAGAGGAACGAGCCATCGGTGGCGGCGCTGATCGCCCGCATGAGGAAGCGGGGGTAGCTCACCCGGTGGGTCGAGGGGGACTGGACGTCGGACGGTGCCTGTTCCATGGCGCTCACTTGTCGAAGAAGTAGAAGAAGCTGGGCTTGGTCCCGAGCTCTTCCTTGAGGACGTAGACACGCTTGTTCTCGAGCACCCAGCGGATGTTCGACTTCGGATCGAGGATGTTGCCGAACACGCGGGCGCCGGTGGGGCAGGCCTCGAGGCATGCGGGCAGGCGGCCCTCACGCGTGCGGTGCAGGCAGAAGTGGCACTTCTCGACCACGCCCTGGGGACGGACCCGGTTGCTCAGGTAGCCCTGGTTGGGGTTGATTTCCTCGGCGGGGAGGTACGGCTTCTTCCAGTTGAAGCGGCGTGCGTGGTACGGGCAGGCGGCCATGCAGTAGCGGCAGCCGATGCACCAGTTGTAGTCCACGACGACGATGCCGTCCTTCTCCTTCCACGTGGCCTGTACGGGGCAGACGTCCACGCACGGCGGCTCGTCGCACTGCTGGCACTGCACCGGCATGTAGAACTTGTCCGGCGAGGGAACCGTGTGGTTGTAGGTGGTGTTGCCCTGCTCCATGTCCATGGTGCCCTTGGGCATCTCCAGGACGCGGATGTAGGACTGCTTCGTTTCGCGGTCGTGGTTGTTCTCCTTGTGGCAGGCCTCGACGCACTTGCCGCTGCCGTTGCACACGCTCAGGTTGATCGCGTAGACGAACTTGGTCTGGGGCGTCGGGCGCGGGTCCTGGATCGAGATGCTGACGCCGAACGCCTCCTTGGCCTCGGCCTGGAGTCGCTCGATGACGGCCTGCTTGTCCGCAGGCGTCAGCTCCTTGTAGTGCCGCTGCATGAGCTCGGCGGCATTCATGCCGCTACTGCGGAAGAGGGGGGAGAGCGCGGCGCCGAAGGCGGCAGCGCCCAGGGTGGCGCCGAGGCCCTTGACCATGCGCCGGCGGGTCAGGCCGCTGGACTTCTCAGTCATCGTTCGATTCCCGGGTGGGGGGGAGGAAGCGGTCACGCGGCTTGAAGGTCGGCTTCATCGCCGGATACGCGGGGGCGTGGGGGGCGTGGCAGTGCGTGCACTGGTTGCGGGTCTGGAGGCCACGCGTGGTGTCCCAGTAGCCGGACATCCCGCCGTGGGCTCCATGGGCGTAGTCGCGGGCCTGGGGACCGTGGCACTGGGCGCAGAGGTCCATCACGCGCTCGAAGGGCACCCGGTGGCCGTCAGCGAGGCGCAGGGAGTCGTAATCGTCTTCGTTGTGGCAGGAGAGGCAGCTCAGGCTTCCGTGGGCGACCTGGAGGCCCTGGTGGAAGGCGGTCAGCTCCGCGCCCGTCTTGCGCGTGGTGTCGGGGGCCTTGATGGAGTGGCAGGTCGAGCAGGCGACGCGGGCCTGGTGGCCGCGCGCATCGATCGGGCCTGCCGGGATCGTCGGGACACCCGGGACGGTCCGGATGTGGACGCCGGTCGGCGCCGAGGCCGCCACCTGCCCGGCGGGGGCGGTCTCGGGCGCTACATCACCGCCGCACGCGCTCAGCAGCAGCGCGAGGGCAGGGGCAAGCCCGGCAAGCGCCAAGACGAGGAGCGGGCGCGAGAGGCGTCCGTTGGGGCACTGGGTGCGTTCCATGGCAATTCCGGTGGATCGGCCGGGGCCTCCGCGACCACCGACGACGGGCACTCTAGATCCGGGACGGCACTATTCAAGAGTAAACCATCGTTTTATCTTTTTCTCTGTGAGGCGGCCCGGTACCGTCACGGCCGTCAACCCGAGGAGACGAACCCATGGCTGTCGGCGGACTCGTCCTTTCCCTCTCGAGCGATGCGGTCTCGCGCCGCGCGGCCGAGGAGCTGTTGCGGAGCGATCCGCGCATCGAAGAAGGCCCCCGCGAGGGGCTCCGGTTGGCCGTCGTCGCGACCACGGACACCCTCGGCCAGGGCCACGAGCTCTGCGAGGCGCTGCTGGCGCACCCGGGTATCGAGAACCTCGAAGTTGCCTACGTCGCGCCCGAAGAAGAGCGTGCCGCAGTCGTCCTGCATGAAGGAGATGAGTGATGGGGGCAGGTACAGATCGTCGATCGTTCCTCAAGAGCGCAGCCATGGCCGCGGCGGCCGCCGCCGTGGTGCCGGCCTCGGTGGCGCTGGCGGGCGATGATGGCGCTTCCGTCGACGACGGGCTCACGTGGGACAAGGCTCCGTGTCGCTTCTGCGGTACGGGCTGCCACGTCCAGGTCGGTGTCAAGGATGACCGCGTCGTGGCGATCGCCGGTGACCCCAAGGCCGACGTCAACAAAGGCCTGCTCTGCGTGAAGGGCTACCACGTGGGCATGGCGCTCTACGGCAAGGATCGGCTCACCGAGCCGCTGCTCCGCAAGGGCGACGGCTTCGTGCCGATCAGCTGGGACGAAGCGCTGGACATCGCCGCCAAGCGGATCATGAAGGCGCCGGAGCGCTTCGCGTTCTACGGCTCGGGCCAGTGGACGATCCCCGAGGGCTACGCCGCGCAGAAGTTCATGAAGGGCGGCCTCGCCAACAACCACATCGATCCGAATGCCCGCCTCTGCATGGCGTCGGCCGTGACGGGCTTCATTGCCACCTACGGCGTGGATGAGCCGGCCGGCTGCGACGTGCTCATCACGTGGGGCAACAACCCTGCCGAGATGCACCCCGTGCTGTTCTCGCGCGTCATCGACCGCCGCTCGCGCGGTGAGACCGTCAAGGTCATCGACATCGGCACGCGCCGCACCCGCACGACCGATCAGGCAGACGAGTACCTCGAGATGAAGCCCCACGGCGACGTCGCGATCGCGCTCGGCATCCTGAACCGCCTGCGCCACCACGGGACGTGGGACAAGGAGTTCGTCAAGAAGCACTGCAACTTCCGCGCGCTGCAGGCGGGCAAGCCCACGCTCAAGGGTGAGGCCATCGACTTCGACACGTGGAGCGAGGGCATCGCGAAGTACACCCCCGAGGTGGTCGAGGAACTCTCCGGCATTCCCGCCGAGAAGATCGAGATGCTGGCCAAGCTCTTCGGCGATCGGAAGCTCAAGATCACGAGCCTGTGGTGCATGGGCATGAACCAGCACACGATGGGCACCGCGGTGAACAGCCTGGTGCACGGCGTACACCTGTTCAGCGGCCACTTCGGGAAGCCCGGCGATGCGCCGACGAGCCTGACGGGGCAGCCGTCCGCGTGCGGCACGGTGCGCGAGGTCGGCACGCTGGCCCACGCCCTGCCCGGTGGACGTCTGGTCGCCAAGGAGGCCCACCGCACGCAGTGCGAGGATCTCTGGAACCTCCCCAAGGGCCGGATCAACGGGAAGCCCGGCTACCACACGGTCAAGATGTGGGAGCAGTTCACGTCGCCGAGCGCCGAGGGTGGCGACATCGACACGATCTTCGTGCAGGTCACCAACCCCGGCCAGACGCTGCCGAACCTCAATCACCTCTTCAACGACAAGAAGGGGCTGAAAGAGAAGTTCCTGATCGTCTCCGAGGTCTATCCGACGGCCACGACCTGGCTGGCGGACCTGATCCTGCCCGCGTCGATGTGGGTCGAGAAGAACGGTGTGTTCGGCAACTCCGAGCGCCGCACCCAGCAGTGGTTCAAGCAGGTGAATCCGCCGGGGGACGCGCGCGACGATTGCTGGATGACGATCGCCATTGCCCACCGCCTCATGGAACTCGGTCACCCGGGCATGAAGGACAAGGACGGCAAGTTCCTCTTCCATGTGGCAGACGAGAACGGCAAGGCCGTGCCCGTCTGGAAGTGGGAGCACTACTACGACATGAACGTCGACAAGGCGCTCGTCGAGGAGTACCGCCCCTTCACGCGGATGAAGCACAAGGACATCGCGCCCTACGACGAGTACGTGAAGACGCGCGGCCTGCGCTGGCCGGTCGTGGAGCAGAAGGACGGGTCCTGGCGTGAGACGCGCTTCCGCTTCTCCGCGTTCGACGATCCCTACGTGAAGGAAGGCCAGGACTTCGAGTTCTACCACTCCACGTCCGGCGATGGCCGCGCGCAGATCGGGGTCCACGACTACAAGCCGCCGCCGGAGATGCCTGACGGGGAGTACCCGCTGTGGCTCTGCACGGGCCGCGTGCTCGAGCATTGGCATACGGGCACGATGACGCGCCGCGTGGCGCCGCTGGCGCGCGCCATGCCGACGGCCTACGTCGAGGTGCACCCCGAGGATGCCCAGGCGCTGGGCGTATCCGACGGCGAGGTCGTGATCGTGGAGTCGCGCCGTGGCACGACGGAGCTGCCCGTCTGGACGAAGGGCCGCGGGCGTCCGCCGGAGGGCTCGATCTTCGTGCCGTTCTTCGACGAGACCCGTCGCATCAACGACGTCACGCTGCACCTGCACGATCCGTTCTCGAAGCAGCCCGACTACAAGAAGTGTGCAGCCCGGATCCGGAAGAAGGGGCGCTGATCGCATGGATGCCCAGAGCTACACCGACGCGGGGCTCGTTCGCCGGCGCAACAAGTTGATCCTGGCGGGCGCCGTGGCGTTGGCCGTCGTCGGCTATGTCGTGGGCTTGCGTGCGGGCGTTCCCGAGGGCTCACCCGGGCTCACGGATGCGGGGCGTGCCGCGAAACCCGCGAATGTCCCGGGGGGCGGCCTGCCGGCCCTGACCTATGACGAGGTCGGCGCCGGCGCCCTGCGCGCGGATCGCGCACTCCAGACGTGGGCCGCCATGACGGCGACGATGGCGGCGCCGACCGGGAAGCCGGTGATTGACGAGGCTGCCCGCGGCCGCTCGCTCGACGAGCGTGCCTCGCGGCGTGCCTACAACGGGGCGCCGCCCGTGATCCCGCACGCGGCGCACGGGCTGGATGATCTCTCGTGCCTCGCCTGCCACGGCGAAGCACTGAAGATCGGGACGCGTACGGCCAAGAACCTGCCGCATCCGTACCTGACGAACTGCACGCAGTGTCATGCCGCGGCCGCGCCCGCGTTCCTTGCGGGCGAGCGGGGCGGCATGCTGGCGGAGAGCGCCTGGAAGGGTGTCGCCGCACCGCGCTCCGGCCCGCGCGCCACACCCGGGGCTCCGCCCGCGGTCCCACACACGCTCCAGATGCGAAGCAACTGCATGGCATGCCATGGCGCCCACGGCTGGCCCGGCATGCAGACATCACACCCCGAGCGGCGCAGTTGCCTGCAGTGCCATGCGCCCATCCAGGATGGCGCGCATCCTGGCCGGGGCCTCTCCACGCCGGCCTTCCTGCCGCCGCCGACAGTGGGCGGTCGGTGAGCGCGGCGGCACCGCTGCTGCACGCGACGCTCGGTCCGCAGGACCGGGCGGAGTTGCTGCGCGATCTCTCGGCCGTGGCCGAGGTGTTCGCCGTGCAGCTCGAGGACGAGCAGGGCACGCGCGCGTGCCGGCTGGACGAGGCTTTCGCCGCCCTGGAGCAGGGCTCGGCCCGGCGCGCCTTGGTGCGCTACCGGTTCGAGGGCCGCACCTGGCTCGACACGCTGTTGCCGGACGGTGGGGGCGGGGCCCTGGTGCGCCTGGTGCGCGTCGCCGAGGATGACCTGCAGCCCGACGAGGCGTCAGGGGCCTGACCGGGCCAAGATCCTGACCGGGCCGAGATCCTGACCGCGTCAGGATCTCGCCAACGCCCCTACTTGTTGCAGTTGCAGCCCTGGCCGGTGCGGCAGCCGTCGCAGCAGTTGCGATCGGCCGAGCAGCCGCAGTCGCCCGAGCTGCAGCAGCCACCGCCACTGCTGTTGCAGGCGGAGAGGGCGAGGCCGCCGAGCAGGGCGGCGACGATGGCGAGGGTGCGAAGTGCGTTCATGGGGGGATCCTCCGAGGGCGGTGATACCGGCGCCCCGGGGCTCCGGCAAGCCTTCGGTGGCCCTTCGTTCCACGAAACAAACAACGCGCCACGGCCTTGATCCCCCGCGAGCGGGTGATCTACCGTGCGGGGCACGCCACCGTCCCGCGTGGAGATGCCTCCGATGCCCCCCGATGCTGCCGATGAAGCCAAGGACCCGGTCCTCGCGGCGTACGATGAGTGCTTCCACCTGCGGGTGGGGCACATCCAGCAAGCGACCAAGCGCTACCACGCCGTCGATGCAGCCGAAGCCGGTGAGCCGCTCCTGGTGCCGGTCGCGGCAGCTGCGCCATCGGAGCCGGCGCCGCCTGAGGCCGACGCGGCGGCAGCCGATCCGCGTGGCGACATGCCGGTGGAGACGGTGCCCGATGTCGATGGGATCCAGGTACGGCAGCAGGAGTTCGACTCGATCATCGACTACTCGTACAAGCCGCCCGAGTCCGAGCTCGTGAACACCGGGGGGCTCG
>JARGNS010000106.1 GCA_029213105.1 Planctomycetota bacterium | reverse complement strand
GTTGCCATGCAGCAACCAGCGCAGCACCTGCGCGTCGGCGCCGTAGTCCGTGTGCGCGCTGTACGGATTGCCCAACGTGCCGAGGACGGGGATCCAGAAACCCGACTGGGCGGCGGCGTGATAGGCGTTGATCATCACGACGCTGGAGCCCTCCTTGCTCTCGGGTAGCGGCCAGGAGAGCAGGTCGCTCGGGTCGGTGACGCCGACGATGTACGTCTTCTCGTCCGGCGCATGCGCCTTCTCGAACGGCAGCAGCAGCTGCCCCATCTTCGACGTGGGCTGCCCGTCGTCGGCCGCCGCGGCCGCCACGCCGTCCGTCCCGTCGTCGCTGGGCGGGTGCGAGGCGAGTGCGAGGAACTGCACCTGGTTGGCGAGCATGAACGCGACGGGCACGCTCTGAGCCAGCTCCTTGCAGTCGCAGTCCGCGTCCTCGTGCATGCGCTTCAGCGTGTCGAAGAGGATCCGGCTTCCCAGGCTCCAGGTCACGGGGATGATCGTGCGGCGTCCGCTGGCATGGGCTCGCTCGTTCGCATCCACCTTGATCATCGCCTCGATGACGGTGTCCTGGATCGTCACGCCGTAGGGGCCGGCGTAGAGCACGACATCGCCCAGCGCGTCGTTCATCCGCGCCTTGATCTTGGCTGTGGCCATCGGGCGGGCGCAGTCCAGCGGGGGGACGTTGTCGGCCTTCTGCAGCGCCTCGGTGATCTTCTTCGTCGTGCCCTTCCAATGCAGGGCGTACGCGCGCATGGCCACGGTCTCGTCCGCACGCAGGAACTCCCACTGCAGGACGTGACCACGCCACGCGTGCTCCAACGTGAGCGTCTCCGCCGTGCGGAGCGTCAGGCCGAGTTCCGTGGCGAGGTACTCGATCGCGATCTGCGGGTCTTCCTTGTCTCCGGCATTCGGGCTCGAGAAGCCGCCCATGCCGTGGATGAAGAGCAGGGAGACGCTGCGGTCTTCCTGATCGTAGAAGTGCTTGACCCCCGGGAAGGCCTCGCGTGCGTGGGTGAACCGAGGCGTCATCGTGCAGCCGGCGCACCACACCAGCGCGGTCACCAGGAACACCACCTGCAACGAACGTGAAGTCTGCATCTTCATCCCTTCCACCGAGCCCGAGTCACTGGGCGCGCCTGCAGGCGTACCCCGCTGCATGAGCCCCTCCACGAGATCCGGCGTCGTGGATGAAGGCGTGGGCCTACAAGTAGCGTGCGGTGGCGGAATCGCGGGCCTCGAGGAGTTCGGCCGGCGGGCCCTCGTAGACGAGGCGGCCGCCCGCGGCACCGGGGCCCGGTCCGAGCTCGAGGACGTGGTCTGCCTCTCGAATGAGGTCGAGGTGGTGCTCGACCGCAAGCACCGCATTGCCCTCGGCGGTCAGCTTGCGAAGTACGCCGATGAGGTGTGCGACATCGCTGGGATGCAGTCCGGCACACGGCTCGTCGAGTACGTAGAGCGTGCGCGTGCGCCCCCCGCGGCCAAGCGCGGCGGCCAGGCGCAGCCGCAAGGCTTCGCCACCCGAGCGCCGCATGGTCGTCTCTCCGAGCGGCACGTAGCCGAGTCCTACGTCGGCGGCCGCGGCGAGCGGGCGATGCACGCGCGGCAGGTCCCGGAAGATTGCCGCCGCGTCTTGGATCGTGAGCGTGAGGATGTCCGCGAAGGAGTAGCCCTTCACCTTCACGCGATCGATGTCCGCCCGGAACTTGCGTCCGCCGCACACATCGCAGGCGATGCGGTGCTCGGGCAGGTCACGCAGCACGACGGTACGCCGCCCGGTGCCCTTGCACGCGCTGCAGCGTCCTCCCGGGACGTGCGTGGAGAACCAAGCGGCCTCCCAACCACGCGCGCGCGCCTCGAGGGTCTGGGCAAAGAGCGAGCGCAGCGGCGGCAGCACGCGCAGGACGCTGCCGGCCACGGCGCGCGCATGGCGCGGCGCAGACGCGCCGGCACGGATCACCCGGTCGTAGGCGTCCATCCCGTGCAAGCCGGCGAGCGTGTGCGCCGGGAGCGGATCGCCCTGGACGCACGCCAGCGCGGCGGGTGCGATGCACTCCAGGGCGAGCGTGCTCTTGCCCGCGCCGCTGACCCCGGTCACGGCCGTGAGGCCGCGGGCGGGGAAGCGGCATGCGACGTCCTGCAGGTTGTGGCGCGCAGCGCCCACCACCTCGATCCAGGCGTCGCCGTCACGCGGGGCCGCGGTGAGCGCAGCGGGCTGCGCCGCGAAGGCCGCCGCGGTGGGACTGGCGCTCGAGGCGAGCACGTCGGCGGGGGTGCCTGCGGCCACGAGCGCGCCGCCGCGCGGGCCGGAGGCGGGACCGATCTCGATGAGGTGGTCGGCCTCGCGCAGCGTGGCCAGGTCGTGCTCGACGCACACGACGGTGTTGCCTTCCGCCACCAGGGCTCGCAGGCGCGCCCGCAGGGGCTCGCGGTCGGCCGGATGCAGGCCGGCGGTCGGCTCGTCGAGGAGGTAGAGCAGCCCGCTCATGCGCGCGGCGCAGGCCGTGGCGAGGCGCGCCCGGCGGAGTTCCCCCGTCGAGAGGGTGTCGCCGGCGCGCGCGGGGGCCAGGTAGCCGACCCCGACCTGTGTCAGGAAGTCGAGGCGCGCGAGGGCATCCTCGCGGGAGGGCCGGGTCAGGGCTTCCAGGGATGCGTCGAGGGCAAGCCCCTGGAGCTGCGCGTGCAACGCCTCGACGGACAAGGCCTCGAGCGCGGGCAGGCTCGTGCCGCCGAGCAGGGCGGCGCGCGGGTAGGGCGCGAGGCGCGTGCCGTCGCAGTCGCTGCAGGTCGTGTCCTCGAGCGCGCCGCGTCCTTCGCAGGTCGGGCAGGCGCCTTGGGGACTGTTGAACGAGAACAGCGACGTGCTCAGCGCGGGGTAGAGCGTGTCGCACGTGGCGCACCACGGGCGGTCGGCGAAGGCGTGGTCGCGGGGGGCGTCGCCGCCGAGGCGTTGCGCCACCATGCGGCCTGCCCCCAAGGCGAAGGCCTGGTCGACCGACGCGCCGAAGCGATCGGCCGCGCTCGGCTTGACGACGAGGCGGTCGACCACGGCCTCGACGCGATCGTCTGCCCCGATGCCTGCGCCTTCCAGTTCTTCGAGTCGCACGACGGCCCCGCCGGCGATGCGCACGCGTACGAAGCCGTCGCGGCCCACCTGCTCGACGGCCTCCGGCCCGACGCCACGGGGGGCAAGCAGGACGACCTTCGTGCCCTCGGGCCAGGCGAGCAAGGCCGCGGCCACCGCCTCCCGCGAGGTGGCCTCGACGGGCGTGTCGCAGGTCGGGCAGTGGGGTACGGCGGCGCGCATGAACAGCGCCCGCAGGGCGTGGGTCACCTCCGTGAGGGTTCCGAGCGTGGCCCGCACGCCCGGCCGCCGGGATGAGAAGCCCACGCTCACGGCGGGGGGCAACCCCTCGATGCGATCGACATCGGGGCGCGGCAGTCCTTCGAGGGCGGCGCCGCCGCGTTGGGTGCCCAGGAAGCGGCGGCGAGACTCGGCCCCCAGGGTGTCGACCACCAGGGAGGACTTCCCCGAGCCCGAGACCCCGCAGACGACGGTCCAGGCCGCACGCGGGATCGCGAGGTCGAGATCCCGCAGGTTGTGGGTCCGCGCGCCGAAGACGCGGATCTGGGGGTGGTCGGAAGCGGCAGCCATCCGCCGCATCGTAGGGGCGACCCGGCTCCTGCCCGATACTGTCGGACCGTGACCGACGCCGCCGCGACCCCTTCCGAGCCCCCGACCGACGCCGCGGGCAGCCCCGCCGCCTGGCCTGGTTCCTCCCGTGGATCGAGGTGGATGCGCGTCTGGCCGCGGACTTCCACGCCACGGTGACGCGCGAGATCGCCGAGCGGGAGAAGCCCTCGGAAGGCGCGGCGGACTTCCTGCGCATTGCCGAGACGATGCAGGCGCAGGGTGCGCTGAAGGGTACGGACTTCATCCACTGGCTGCGGGCCGGGCAGACCTTCAGCGCGGAGCTCGACGCCGAGGTCAACCCGGGGGTGGAGGCCGAGGCCCACCTGCGGCGCCTGCGCCTTGTGCAGTACCTGCTCTACGGCATCCCGCTCGCGGCCTTCCTGCTGCTCGCGCACTTCCTCATGCATCGCTGCCGCCGCGCCCGCGCACCGGTGCTGATCCTCGCGATCCTCACGGGGCTCGCCTCGATCGTGACGGCGGCGACGCTCGACTTCACGCACCGCTTCATCGGGGACGCCTTGCACGCGGGCACGGCCAGCCTGGGCTGGGGCTGGCATGGCCTGCTCTGGGGTGGGGCGGGACTCGCGATCGCCGGTGTCTTCGGTGTGCGCCCGCGCAACTGGTTCCGCGTCTACGTCATCAGCACGGCGACGGCCGCCGCGTTGGGCGTCATCGCGCTGCGCTACCTCGAGACCGGCGGCCTCTGGTGATGACCGTGCCCACGCACGGCTACGGCCCGGCCCGCCTGCTGCTCGTCTTCGCACTGGTCCTGCTGGGGCTCATCGGCGTGGGACGTCTGGCGATGGAAGCGTGGCTCATCCGCAGTGCCCCCGAGACGCTCCCGGAGTTCGGCGCCCGGACCGACAAGGCGTCGCCGTACCTGCTGGTCATCATCGACGGCTTGCGTGAGCCCTCCGCCTGGGCGACCGAAGACGCACCCATGCCCTGGCTGCAGACCTTCGCCAAGCGCGGTGCCTACGGGACGGCCATCGCAGGCGAGCCGACACTGACGGCCCCTTGCGTGCGAGCCCTGCTCACGGGCAGGCGGCCGGACTTGCTGACGGGCTTCCGCAACTTCAACGCCCGGCCGGTGCAAGGCAGCGTGATCGGCTACCTGCGCGCACGTGGCGCCGAGACGGCGCACGGCGGCGACGCGGCCGCATTCCAGTTCTGCATCCAGCACTACCCGCTGGAGCGCGTGCTGCAGTTCCCCGATCAGGGGCCGACCGATCAGGGCCAATGCGACGCCCAGGCCGTGCCCCACGTCATCGCCCAGATCGAGGATGGCGCCGACTGCATCACGCTGCACCTCACGGGGCCCGACCACGCCGGCCACAAGCACGGCGCGACGGGCCGGCACTACTGGGACGCGTGTCGCAAGGTCGACGGGCAGATCCGCAGCGTGGTGGAGGTCTTCCTCGAGCGCTACCCGCAGGGGACCGTGCTCGTGGCCGCCGATCACGGCGTCTCCGCCATGGGCACCCACGGAGGCGGCGAAGCCACGGCCAAGCGTGCCCCGTTCGTGCTCGTGGGACCGGACGTGGCGCAGGTGCACCTGCCGAGCATCCATCCCCAGCACCGGGTGGATCAGTGCTCGCTTGCCCCGACGGTGTGCATGCTGCTCGGCTTGCCGCAGCCGCCCCTGGCGGACGCACCGCCCGCGCCGGAGATGTCGAACCTGCCGCCGGCCGTCGAGACGGAGGCACTCGAGGCCTACGTGCGTGCGCGACTCGCGGTGGCGCGCTCGCTGCACGGTGATGCCGTGGACGTCATCGAACAGAAGCGCGCGCAGCAGGATGTCGAGCACCTCGTCCGCGAAGTGAACATGCTGCTGTTGCCCAACAACGCGGGCCACGCCACGGGCGCGTTGTTGCTCGCCGGGCTGTGGCTCGTGCTGCTGGTCGGCTTCGTCTCACTCCCGCGGGTGCCGCGCGGGCCGGCGATCCTCCTCAGCGCGCTCGCGCTGCTCGTGATCGCGCTCTTGATGCTCGACCCCATGCCCGCCTGGTTCTCGCTCAGTGCACCGGTGGCGGGGCTCTTCGTGCTGGCCGGATGCGCGCTCGCCTACGTCGTGACGCGCGCACGCCCCCTGGGGGGCTGGACCACCACGGTGGCCTGCCTGGCGGCGTTGCCCGTGCTGACCGGCGCCGGCATCACCCTGCAGGAGACCTTCACCAGCGGCGCCAGCGGCGGGGAAGCCACCACGCGTCTGCTGTGGGTGGGCCTGCTCGCCCTGCTGCTCGTGGGCGCCCTGATGCGCCCGCGAGCCGTCCTCCCACGCCTGCGCACCATGGCCTCGTCGGCGCCGGGGCTGATCCCAGCCTTCGGGGGCGTGCTCATCGGCTTCACGCTCACGCTGCGGCCGTTCATCGACCCGCACATCCACGTGATGATCCTGTACGCCGTCGGCGGCTGCGCGGTCGTGGGCCTCATGCTCTGGTCCTCCGGCGCGCGGGCACGTCCCGTCTGGGAGCGCGCCCTGCTGGCACTTGTCGGCCTCGTGCTGTTCGTGGCCACGCGCGTGGCGGAAGGCATGGCCGGCGAGGTATGGGTCAACATCACGCCCATGCGCGATGCCGGTTGGCTGCTTGCCGGCGTGCTGCTGTCCCTGCTGATGCTCGTGCTGGCCTTCCCGCGGGGCGCGCTGCGTGCCAATGCCGTCGGCCTCGGCCTGGCCGCGCTCGCACTCGGGGCGGCGTGCCTCGTGCGCTACGACCGGCAGGCGTTCTGGGACACGGCGGTGGCGCTCAGCGACGCGCTGCCGTTCCTCGATCCCGCGTACATGGCCGGCGTGATCCGCAACGGCTTCGCCCTGATCGCCCTGGCGTGGGCCGTCGTGCGGGGGACACCGGACGGCCGGCTGTTCGTGCGCCTTGCGGCGGGCGTGGCGCTCGCGCGCCAGCTCTCGGTGATGGACGCGGAGTTTGCGGTCTTCGCCCTGGCCGCGGTCGGCGCGGCGCTCGCCGCCCGCCTGAAGGTGCCCGTGACGCGCGTGGGCATCGCGTGGCTCGCCGTCGGCGTGCTCGCGCTCCGCACGGCGATCTTCCACGCCATGGGCTTCGAGGAGAGCTTCTCGACCCTGGATGTGGGCCAGGCCTTCGCCGGCCTCGAGGCCACCGAGCAGCGGCTCGATGCGGCCGGCGGGGCCGTCATCACGGGCCAGATCGTCGTGGCGGGGATCCAGCTCGCCCTGCGCATGGCCCTGCCCTGGATCCTGCTGTTGGCCGCCTTGGTGCGGGCGACCGAGCGGACGGCCGACACGTTGGACCTGGTGCGCTGCGCTGTCGGCGACCTGACGGTCTCGTACGCGGCGCGTGGCGCCTCCATCGCCGTGGCGCTGTGGGCCTGGTGGCGCAACTCGTGGTGGATGACGCATGCCTACACGGTGTATGCGTACGCCGCGGCGGATGTCGTGCTGCTGCTGGTCTGTGGCGCGCTCTGCGGGGTGTTCCGCGGCAGCGCGTGGCGGCGGGAGGCCGGCGTCCCCGAGCGGGGCGGCCCCGTCGCCGCGTAGAGCGCGTGGTTGCGCGGGAGCGCCGCACCAGCCAAGATGTCGGCATGGAGCGGATGATCTCGATCTTCGGCCCGGGCCACCCGACGCGCCAGGAGTACAACCAGGCGGCGGAGGTGGGCCGGTTGCTTGCCGAGCGCGGCTGCACCGTGGTGTGCGGCGGGCTCTTCGGGGTCATGGAAGCGGCCTGCATGGGCGCCAAGGAAGGCGGCGGCTCCACCGTCGGGATCCTGCGCACCTACAACCGCCATGACGCGAACCCGTACGTCGACTTCGCGATCCCCACCGGCCTGGGGGACGCGCGCAACGTGCTGGTGGCCACGGCGGGGGAGGCGGCCATCGCGATCGCCGGCCGCCTGGGCACGCTCAGCGAGATCGCCATCGCCTTGAAACACGGCATCCCCGTTGTGGGGCTCGGCACGTGGAAGCTCGATCGCAACGCGTTGTTCGACCGCTACCTGCCGGCGGCGAAGACGCCGGAGGATGCGGTCACCATGGTCCTCGAACTGGCAGACCGTCGTGCGGCCGAGCGCGCCGCGGGCCTGCCGCCTCCGGGGGAGGCGCCCGCGGAGCCGGGCGTCGAGGGGTAGCCCCTGGCTAGCGCGTCGGCGCGTTGCCCTCGACCGGGTCGTCCCCGGTCGTGTCAGCTTCGAGCGCGTCGATCTTGCCGCCCTCGATGTCGAACTCCGGGCCGAGCAGGTCGTCGCCCGGCGCGCCCGTGGGCAGCACGACGTCGTCGTGGCGGCGGCCGTAGACGTAGCGCACGAGGTGGCGCCCGAGGCGCAGCGAGACGCCGTCCACCAACAGCCGCCGCTCCTTCGAGCCGCTGACGTCCAGGTACTCGAGCATGCCGCCGACACGGGTCGGACGCACCCCGGCGATGGCAGCGCCATTCTTGCCGATGCTCAACTTGCCCTTGTCGTCCGTGAGGATCATGCGGAACTTGCGACCGACCGCCGCGAGATCCAGACGGCCCACCGTGCCATCGAGGCCGTCCACCGTGTAGAGCAGTACGCCCTTCACCGGCGGCGTGCGCATGTAGCCGAGCACGAGCAACGCGAGCAGCAGGGCCATGGCGGCCAGCGAGACCAGCACGAACCCTCGCTTGCCCCAGCGCGCGGGGACGGCGACGGGGATCTGGACCGTGCCCGGTGTGCGGCCCTGGCTCCACTCGATCTCGAGATCGACATGCTCTTCCTGGTCGCGGAAGATGCTGGCCTGCGTGCCCGTCCACTCCCCGCTCGGCACGATATGCCACACGCCCTGACCGCGGTTCACGGCTTGCCAGCCGATCGAGCCGCCGCGGGAACGCAGCGAGGGTGCGGTTTTGATCAACCCGAGCAGGTAGTCGCCGTCGCCGCCGTCGGCGTCGAGCTGGAGCACGAAGGGGGTGTCCGAGCGCAGCGTGCCCTCCTCGAGTGTGAACGCGGGCGGCGGCCCGCCCAGCTCGAGACGGGGCCGGCGCTTGCGTACGGTGACCGTGAGCTCGCCCTCGATCTCCACGCCGTTGATCGCGATGGGGTTGATCGTCACGGTGCAGGGCCAGACCAGCTCCGGCGGCACAGCCGGATCGAGTTCGAAGGCGAGCTCGCGCGCCTCGCCGACATCGAGCAGGAAGGGCTCGCTCAGGTTCCAGCGCGTGACGCCGCCGGAGGGCGTCAGGACGAGCGCGCGCAGCCACTGCTCCTGGCCGCCATCGCAGACGGCGCGCAGCTGGAGGGCCCCGGGGGCATTGGCATTGCGGCTCACGAGCTGCAGCGTCGTGCGTGCTTCCTTCGCGCTGCGGGGCAGCGCGGCGGGTGCTGCCACGCCCTCCAGCGCCACGGCGCCCGGACGGACGCGGACCTCGTAGGCGAGACGCACCGGGGTCTCGACGCCATCGGCCTCGATCAGGATCGTGCCCTGCGCGGCGATCGGGCGGCCTGGCCGTGCCTCGAACACGAGCCGCACCTCCGCCTCGCCGACCTCGGGGGACGTCTTCACCTCGGGGCCGACCGTCACGGTCAGGCCGGGGGGCAGGTCGCCCTCGGCGGCCCGCGCGCGCCACGCCGGCGCAGGGCCGGTGCGCGTACGCAGCAACCGCAAGACGGTCTGTTGGGGGGTGCCGACCTCGACATCGATGGCGGCAAACGGTCCTGCGGGCTGGCCCTTGGCGCCCACCAGGCGGGCTTCCTTGGCCAGGGTGTCCCAGCGGAAGGTGAGCGGGCGCGGGGGCTCCACCAGCCACTGGACGTCCTCGGTTGCCGCCCCGCGGTCGAAGGAGAGCGTGGCCGTGCGTCCGTCGCCAGGGCGGCG
>JARGNS010000105.1:323-9572 GCA_029213105.1 Planctomycetota bacterium | reverse complement strand
AGCGTGCCGCCGACAGCCTCGTCGTCGTCCTCGAGTCCCGCCGCGGTGCTGATGATGAAGTCCGCGAGCTTCGCGCGCGCCGTGGCGTCGAGCAGGACGTTGGCCGGCTTCATGTCCCGGTGCAGCACGCCGCGGCTGTGGGCATAGTCCAGCGCGACGGCCATGTGGGTGCCCAGGAGGCACACGGCCTCGGGCCATGTGCGCTTCGCCAGGCGCGCACGCAGCATCGAGTCCAGGGGCGGCTCGACGCCGCGAGCCTCGAGCGCCTCATCGAGGACGTCGAGGAGCAGGCGGCCGTCGCGCTGCGGGGGTGCCGTGGCCGCCACGCGCTCGACGACGGTCTCGAGCGTGCCGCCGGGGACGTACTCCATGTAGAGCAACTGCAAGCCGCGCGCGGACGCGAGCCGTTGGTCGTGCACGCGGACGATGTTCGGGTGGTCGACCTGGGCCAGGGTCTGGGCCTCGCGGGTCGGATCCGTGAAGATCTTCAGCGCCACGGTGCGGTGCAGGGACTTCTGGTGGGCCAGGAACACCTGGGCGAAGGCCCCCTCCCCGAGCTCATCCACCAGCAGGAAGTCGTCGATCTCCTGGCCGACCGCCGGAGCCGCGGAATCGGTCTGGGAGGCCGCGGATGGGGCGCCAGGGCCCACGGCCTGGGTTCGTTGGCGCTTGGGCGTATCACCAGCGGAACCACTCACGTTGACCGCCTCCCGCGGGTTGCGTAGCATCCCACAGGTCGCGAACACCGGCAAATGGACGATCCATGTCCGACCCCCAGCCCCCCCGCAAACATGCCCAGACCATCCGTGTGACGCCGACGGCGTCAGGCGGCGATGGGGGCCCCCTGCGCGCGTGGTTGACGGTGATTCGCGGTGGGCAGGATCTCGGCGTGCAGGCGCAGATCGAAGGCGCGGCCTCGATCGGCCGCGATCCCGAGAGCGCCCTCTGTCTGCAGGACCTGGGCGTCTCGTGGGAGCACGCACGCATCACCCCCCAGGGGGCCGATGTGTACGTGCTCGAGGACCTTGGCTCGACGAACGGGACACGGGTTGGCGGCACGCCGCTGAGCGGAGGCCGCACGCTGGAAGACGGCGACAAGATCATGCTGGGCGAGAGCGTCGTGCGCTTCTCGCTCTCCGATGCCATGGACGTCGACTTCCTCCAGGAGATCGGGCAGCTCGTCGGGACGGACCCGCTGACCGGACTCGAGTCCAAGCGGCGCTTCGACGATGCGTTCGACTACGCCCTCAAGGTGGGGGCGCAGGGGGACGAGCCCGTCGCCATGCTCATGATGGACATGGACGGCGTGAAGCAGATCAACGACACGCACGGCCACAAGTTCGGCGCGTACGTGATCGGCGAGACCGGCAAGCTCATCCAGACCTGCCTCACGAAGGGTGGCCACGCGTGCCGCTTCGGCGGGGACGAGTTCTCGGCCTTCTTGCCGGGCGTGAGCAAGGACGAGGCCTGCAAGGTCGCCGAGACCATCCGCAGCACGGTCGAGAACGCCGGCTTCGAGAAGGACGGCATCGCGCTGAAGCCCACGATCAGTGTGGGCGTCGGCTGCTATCCGGCTGACGGCGACGACCCCATGGCGCTGCTCGAGCACGCCGATGCCGCGCTCTACCGCGCCAAGGGCGACGGCAAGAACTGCGTCCGCACCTAGCCGCGGCCCGGACCTCGGGCAGATTTCTCCAAGAAGAGCGGAACGCCCGGCCCCCCTGCGGGATCCTTGTCTGCGATGGCCGACCACCTCATCGCTCTTGCTCGCGCCGCGCACGGCGCCGATCGCGCGGCCCTGGAGGTGCTGCTGCGCGAGACGGCGGGCTTCCTGCACGCGTTGGCCCGAGCCCGGATGGGGGACGGGGCCGAGGCCGAGGCCGTCACGGCGGACGCCCTGGCGCGCATCGCCGGGGGCCTCGCGCGACTGCGTGACCCCCAGGCCTACCCCCACTGGGCCTACCGCATCCTGCAGCGCTGCATCCTGCGGCGGGGTGGCCGCATGCGGTCGACCGTCGATCCCGCGACGCTGGACCGACCGGCCGCGACGCGTGGGCCGCTCGAGACGGTCGTGCGGCTCGAGCGCAACCAGGTGATCGCGGCGGCCGTGGCCGCCCTGCCCGTCAAGCTGCGCGAGCCCGTGATGCTCCACTTCGTGAGTGGGCTGGCGTATCGCGAGATCGCTCTGGTGCTGGGGACCGGTGTCGGCACCGTGTCGCGGCGCATGAAGAAGGCGCTCGGCCAGCTGCGGCCGCGCCTGGGGGATGCATGATGACCGAGCGTGATTGCGAAGACTGCCCCGTCGAGTCCGGAACCCACGAGTTGCTTGCCGAGGCGCTGCGCGCGGGCGCGCTCGACGTGTTCGCCCGCTCCGATCTCGCAGCGGATGCGATCGATCTCGCGGAGGCCGAGGCGCGCGTGCGCCGGCCCCGCCTCGGGTGGCGCCGGCCGCTTCTCTCCGCGGCGGCCATCCTGCTGGTGGGGGTGGGGCTCTGGGCGCTGATCGCCGCCGGGGCGCCGGAGGCCGAGGAGCCCGGCGAGGAGGATGCGACGCGGGCGGCGGGCAGCGTGGCGGCCGAGCGCGCGGCCAACCAGGCGTTTCTCGACAGCCCCAAGACCCAGGCGCGCGTCGCCCAGGTGCAGGACGGTCAGTGGATCGGGATCCAGCACGGCAAGACGCTCGTGGTCGCCGCCGACCTTGGCGCACTCGACCTGCTGCTCAAGCAGGCGGAGCGAGACGGTTCCAAGGAGGGCCTCGAGACGGTGCGTCCCAAGGCGCGGCATCGCTTCACGTTCCGCAAGGGGCGCGAGGGGGACAAGGCGTTCAAGACGTTCTTCGGCAAGCCGCCCTTCGTGGGGGCCGAGTTCATCAACTTCTTCGGGTTTGCGATGTCTTCCGGTGAGGGCCGCATCCGCTACCGACTCGGGATCGACTCCCTCAAGCAGGGCAAGGTGCTGGACGTGCCGTGGGAGAAGGGCAAGGGCGCGACCATGCCCCTGCACCTGGGGGAACCGACCAGCCTGGGCGGCATCGAGGTCGTGGCAGGCTTCAGCACGGGCAGCGAGGCACCGCTCGTGCTGCCGCTCGGCATGATGTTCCCGCGGTTCGAGATCCCCGGTGTCGCGACCCTGGAGGGCGGCAGTGACCATCCGGGCACGTTCCGACGCTGCGTGGCCTCGGTCTCGATCCCGTCGTTGGGCGTCCGCGAGGTGTTCGTCGAGGCCATCGGTCACGGCGAGGCGTTCGAGCAGGATGACGGTTCCCTGCGCATCGGAAACCAGACCTGGCAGCCCGACACGAAGGCGCGTCGCCTCGCGGCGGCCGAGTCCGGGCGGCCGCTCCTGATCCTCGAGCGCCAGCGCTGGATGGCCCGCTACCCGGGCAACCCCCTTGCCGGTCTGCCGCGCGAAGGGCTGGATGCCGCCCTCGTGCATTACGACCTCCTCTGGAAGGAACTCCCGCGGAAGGCGACCTGGGTCGGCGGCGGCGAGGACGCGCCGCCGGCGGAGGCGCGCCTGACGGTGGTCGATCCGCGCGACGAGCGCATCGTGCGCATGCTCGTCGTACGACCGTGGACGTCGCAGCGGCATGTCACGACGCTGCTCGCGACCGGCCTGCGCGAGTTCGAGGTCGGGGAGACGCGGTTCCTCGCCCTGGCGGAGAAGGAGGGCATGGCGATGCGCTCGCTCAGGGCCATCGTCTCGGCGCAAGCGGCGGCCCACTCCATGGGGATCATCGACGCCGATGGCGATGGCACCGGGGAGTTCGCCACCCTGGCCGAGCTCACCGGCGCAAGTGCCGGTCGCAGGAAGGCGAAGCTGCGTCCGCCGCTGCTGCCCAACTCCTTCGTGCCCCGTGGCGTCGGCGGCGACCTCGTCCTTGGGGGGTATCGCATCCGGTTGTTCCTCCCCGGCTCGCGGAACCCACCGCTGCTGGTCGTCGGCGGTGGCCCCGATCGGGAGGTCGTCCCGATCCGGCCCCCCCCGTACGTCACCCGGGTCCGGGCCGACTCGCGGGGCGTCGACATCGACAAGGCCGAGGCGCATTGGTGGGCGTACGCGTGGCCCGAGGAGTTGGGCGTTAGCGGGCGCCGCGCCTTCTACACCGATCAGAGCGGTGACATCTGGGCCACCGAGCGCTGGGCGGGCGTCTACGAGGGCACGCACGCGGCCCCGAACGCCGACGCGGCTTTCGCGTCGCCGAACCGTTATCCCGGTGGCGTGAGCCCCGCGCTGGTGAGTGCGGATGGCAATCGCTGGGTGCGCCTGAACTGAGGCGCGCTACCTGCTGGGTACTACCACCCAGCCCAGGGTGGATGGTCCCGCAACCCGCCCGCAGCCCGCCGTGGGGGCCTTTCGGCTTCTCGGTGCCCGCCGTTGGCGCAGGGCTCCGCGCCGGCTTGTCAGGGACGCGCTGGAGGGGTAGAACCACCCAGGCTGCTGACGCGCAGACCTGGGAGACGGCATGAAAAGCCTGCTCGATGATCAAGTTCGCAAGAGTCGGGTGCCCGCCCGATTGGACTGGTGGCAGAGCGCTACGGGGTTGCTCCTCGGCCTCTTCATGTGGACGCACTTGCTGCTCGTCTCGAGCATCCTGATCAGCAAGGACGCGATGCTCTACGTGACGCGCCTGCTCGAAGGCAGCACGAACCCGTCCGAGGAGGGGGGGCACCCCATCCTCGTCTCGGGCGCGGCCATCGCCATTTTCGTCCTCTTCGTGGTCCACGCGGGCCTTGCCATGCGCAAGTTCCCCGCGAACTGGAAGCAGTGGCGGACGATGCGTTCGCACATGAAGATGATGAAGCATGGCGAGACATCCCAGTGGTGGGTGCAGGCCGTCACCGGCTTCATCATGTTCTTCCTCGGCTCGGCGCACCTGATCATCATCGCGTCGAATGCGGACAAGATCGGCCCGGGCCTCTCGTCGGATCGGTTCTGGTCCTGGGGCCTCTGGCCGCTCTACCTGATCCTGCTCCTGGCCGTCGAGGTCCACGGAGCGATCGGCCTCTACCGCTTGGTCATCAAGTGGGGCATCTTCGACGGCAAGGACCCGCGCGCCACGCGCCGTCGCCTGAAGAAGATCAAGACCGGACTCACGATCTTCTTCATCACGCTCGGCCTCCTCTCGTTCGCGGCCTACGTCAAGATCGGCATGGAACGCGCAGAGAACGGTCAAGTCGGTCAGCGCTACGGCTCCGAAGGGGGCGAGGACCACTAGGTCCTCGGAAGGACACAGGATGAAAGTCGTCTACACCGACTCCCTGGTCATCGGCGGCGGGCTTGCGGGCCTGCGCGTGGCCATCGCCTCGAAGAACCGCGGACTGGACACCCTCGTCCTCTCGCTGATCCCGGCGAAGCGTTCGCACTCCGCAGCGGCCCAGGGCGGCATGCAGGCAAGTCTGGCCAACTCCGTCAAGAGCAAGGACGACAACGAAGACGTCCACTTCGGCGACACGGTCAAGGGCAGCGACTGGGGTTGCGATCAGGATGTCGCGCGCATGTTCGCGCACACCGCGCCCAAGGCCATCCGCGAGCTCGCCGGCTGGGGCGTGCCGTGGAGCCGCGTGCGCAAGGGCGACCGCGAGGTCGTCGTGAACGCGGAGCGCGTCACGATCACCGAGGAGGATGACGACCACGGGCTCATCACCTCGCGCGACTTCGGCGGCACGAAGAAGTGGCGTACCTGCTACACCGCCGACGGCACGGGCCACACGATGCTCTACGCGATGGACAACAAGGCCATCGAGCTGGGCATCCCCGTCCACGAGCGCAAGGAAGCCATCGCCCTCATCCACGAGGGGGATCGCTGCTACGGCGCCATCGTGCGCGACATGATCACGGGGGAGCTCATCGCCTACGTGGCCAACGCCACGACGATGGCGACGGGCGGCTACGGCCGGCTCTACTCGATCTCCACGAATGCCATCATCAACGAAGGCATGGGGGCCGCCATCGCGCTCGAGACGGGCAAGGCCCCGCTCGGCAACATGGAGGCCGTGCAGTTCCACCCGACGGCGATCGTTCCGGCCGGCATCCTCACCACCGAGGGCTGCCGCGGGGACGGCGGCATCTTGCGGGATGTCGACGGCTACCGCTTCATGCCCGACTACGAGCCGGAGAAGAAGGAACTCGCCAGCCGTGACGTCGTATCCCGGCGCATGACCGAGCACATCCGCAAGGGCAAGGGCGTCGAGTCCCCGTACGGACCGCACCTGTGGCTCGACATCACGTTGCTCGGCCGCGAGCACATCGAGAAGAACCTGCGCGAGGTGAAGGAGATCTGCGAGTACTTCCTCGGGATCGACCCCGTGAAGGACTTCATCCCCGTGCGTCCCACGCAGCACTACTCCATGGGTGGTGTGCGGACGACGCCGAAGGGCGAGAGCCCCGCGCTGCGCGGGCTCTTCTCCGTCGGGGAGGCCGCGTGCTGGGACATGCACGGCTTCAACCGACTCGGCGGCAACTCCGTCGCGGAGACCGCCGTGGCGGGCATGATCGTGGGCGAGTACGTCGCCGACCACTGCCTCGCCCACGACGTCGACATCGACATCGGCACGGTGCGCAAGTTCTTCGACCGCGAGCAGGCCAAGATCGATGCGCTCCTGGAGCGGACCGAGGGGGAGAACGTCCACGAGCTCAAGGCTGCCATGCAGCAGGTCATGATGGACAAGGTCGGCATCTTCCGTAAGGGCGGGCCCCTGGCGGAGGCGGTCGAGGAACTCAAGGCGCTCCTGGAGCGCAGCCGCAACATCGTCGTGCGGGCCAAGGCGCGCTCGGCCAACCCCGAGCTCGAGCAGGCCCTGCGGGTTCCGCGCATGATCAAGCTGGCGATCTGCGTCGCCAAGGGCGCGCGGGACCGCACCGAGAGCCGCGGGGCCCACGCCCGTGAGGACTTCCCCGATCGCAACGATCGCGATTGGCTCTCGCGCACGCTGGCCACCTGGCCGGACGACGACGCCCTCGAACCCGAGCTGAACTACGAGCCCCTCGATGTGATGCGCATGGAGATGCCGCCCGGCTCGCGTGGCTACGGCAACGCGAAGACCATCGAGCATCCGGATACGGCCAAGCGCGTCGCGGAGGTCGAGGCGATCACGGCCTCCCTGCCCGACGCCGATCGACACGAGATCCAGCGAGCCCTGATGAGCTACGAGCTTCCCGAGAAGTACCGCGGCATGAACGAGCGCAGTGGAGTCGGAACCGCATGACCACCAACGGCCAGCCCAAGGGACGTACGCTTGTCTTCAACATCCTGCGGTTCAATCCGCAGGAAAAGGGGGACAAGCCCCGCATGGTCCGCTACGAGGTCGAAGAGGCCCCGGGCATGACCATCTTCATCGCGCTGAACCACATCCGTGAGCAGATGGAGCCGTCGCTGCAGTTCGACTTCGTCTGCCGCGCCGGCATCTGCGGCTCCTGCGGCATGGTCATCAATGGCCGGCCGGACCTGGCCTGTCGCACGTTGACGACGAAGTTCCCCGAGGGCGAGATCACGCTCATGCCGCTGCCGGCATTCGAGTTGATCGGCGACCTCTCGGTGAACACCGGCGAGTTCATGCGCTCGGTCGCCGAGCGGGTGGAGAGCTGGATCCACAGCGAGGAGGCGAAGGCGCCGGACCTCGATGTGCTCGAAGAGCGCATGGACCCGGACACGGCCGACGCGATCTACGAACTTGATCGCTGCATCGAGTGCGGCTGCTGCATCTCCGCGTGCGGCACGTTGCGGATGCGCGAGAAATTCCTCGGGGCGCGCGGCTTCATGAGCGTGGCCCGCTTCATGGCAGACCCGCGTGATGATCGCACCGACGCGGATTGGTATGAGGTCATCGGTGATGACGACGGTGTGTTCGGCTGCATGACCCTGCTGGGTTGCGAAGACACGTGCCCGAAGGATCTGCCGCACCAGGCCAAGATCGCCTACCTGCGCCGCCGGATGGTGAAGGCCTAGCGCCTACCCGTCTACGCCAGGTCGAACACCAGCACCTCGGCTCCCTCCAGGCTCCGGAGACGCAGCGCGGTCTCGTCGCTCACGGCGGCGGCATCGCCGGCGCCGAGGGTCTCGCTCCCGAACGCCACCGCGCCACGGGCCACCTGCACCCAGGCGTGGCGGCCGGGAGCCAGCGCGAGCGACGCCTCCTCGCCCGCCGCCAGACGGCCGATGTAGAGGCGCGCATCCTGGTGGATCCGCACGGCGTCGTCGGCGGCGTTGCCCGAGGCGACCAGGCGCAGCCCGCCGGCCAACTCGTGGTCCTCGAAACGACGCTGCTCCCAGCTGGGCTCCAGGCCCTGGGTCTCGGGCAGGAGCCAGATCTGGAGCAGGTGGACCCCCTCCACGTCGGAGGGGTTGAACTCGCTATGGGTGACCCCGGTGCCGGCGGTCATGCGCTGGACCTCGCCCGGGCGGATGATCGAGCCGTTGCCCATGCTGTCCTTGTGCTCGAGCGCACCGGCGAGGACCCAGGTCACGATCTCCATGTTGTCGTGCGGATGGGTCCCGAAGCCCTGGCCGGGCTTGACGCGGTCCTCGTTGAGGACGCGCAGGGCGCGAAAGCCCATGTGCTCCGCGTCGAAGTAGTGGCCGAACGAGAACGCGTGGCGGGCATCCAGCCAGCCGTGGTCGGCGTGGCCGCGGTCTTCGGCGCGTCGGATGGTGATCATGGGGCCTCCAGCGTGGCGCTATTGCTTGTTGCAACAGGCAATAGCACGACGGCGCGCCGGCGCGTAGGTTTCAGGCGGCCCCCGTGGGCCCCACGGTAGGAGGAGACGCCATGAGCGAGCAACGCGCCATCCAGGCATCCCTCGAGGCCGGAGCGCCTCCCGCGACCGTGGAGAGCCTGGCCGCGGATCTACGCGCGCTCGGGGTGGCCGCGGGCGACGTCCTCATGGTCCACACGGCCATGAGCCGCCTCGGCTACGTGGTCGGGGGCCCCCAGGCCGTGATCGAGGCCCTGCTGGCCGCCGTCGGGCCCGAGGGCACGATCGCGATGCCGACGTTCTCCGGCGACCGCGGGGACCCGGCGCCCTGGGAGAACCCGCCCGTGCCCGCGTCCTGGTGGCCCCTCTTCCGCGCCCAGATGCCCGCGTTCGACCCGGGCCGCACGCCCACGCGCATGATGGGGGCCGTGGCGGAGGGTTTCCGGGCCTGGTCGGGCGCCCGCCGCAGCAATCACCCCTCCAGCTCGATCGCGGCCCTGGGGCCCCAGGCGGAGGTGATCACGGCCGGCCACCAGCTCGAGAACGGCATGGGGG
>JARGNS010000105.1:0-285 GCA_029213105.1 Planctomycetota bacterium | reverse complement strand
CCCCGGCACCACCAGCGCGCCGCACCTCGCGGAGCACCGGGCCCGGGGCATACGGCTCCCGCGCGTGGAGGAGGGCGCCCCCGTCCTCGTGGAGGGCGCGCGGCGCTGGGTCCTCTACCGCGACGTCCAGTCGTTCGGGGAGGACTTCGAGCCCCTGGGCGAGGCCTTTGCCGCGGAGTCTGGGGCCGAGCGCCAGGGGCGCGTCGGCCTCGGGAGGGGGCGGCTCTGCTCGCAGCGGGCCGTCGTCGACTTCGGGGTCCGCTGGCTGGCGACGCACCGAAAAGG
>JARGNS010000104.1:8620-9585 GCA_029213105.1 Planctomycetota bacterium | reverse complement strand
CGGCCCTCGCCCGGGCGCCGCTCGAGGACCTCGAGGAGGTGGTGCGCAGCACGGGCTTCTTCCGCAACAAGGCGAAGAACCTCCAGGGCATGGCCCAGCGCGTGGAAGAGGCCTACGGCGGCGAGATCCCCCAGGCGATGGAGGATCTCCTGACGCTGCCGGGTGTGGCGCGCAAGACGGCGAACGTGGTACGCGGCGTGATCTGGGGCCTGGCCGACGGCGTCGTCGTCGACACGCACGTCAAGCGGATCAGCAACCTGCTGGGCTGGACGAAGCGCAGCGACCCCGTGCAGATCGAGCGCGACCTCATGGCCCTGCACCCGCGCGAGGTCTGGATCGACCTCAGCCACCTGGTGATCCACCACGGCCGGCGCACCTGCATCGCCCGCCGCCCGCGCTGCGACGAGTGCCCCCTGGCCGTCGACTGCCCGTCCTCGGGCGCCTGACGCGCGCTACTTCGGCGCGGCCTTGGTGGCCGGCTTGGCCCCCACCGGCGTCTTCCCGGCGGGCTCGTTCCCCACCGGCTTGCGCGCGGGCCATGGCTGCAGGAAGCCCACGAACGCCCGGGCGTCATCGGGCAGGTCCGCCGCAAACGAATGGTTGGGGGCCCCCCTCTGCGGTGGCTGCCCCTCCTCGAGGGCCTTGCCCAGGATCGCCTCCAGGTCGTACGTGCGCACGTTCCACTCCGTCCCGTCGCGGGCGCGGGGATGGGGTGTGGTGCTGCCGTCCTGCGCCCGGGCGAGGTAGGTGTCCTTGCCGGCGAGGTCCAGGAACACGGCCACCTGCGGAATGCGCCACGGGAAGTCCGCCGTGCGGCCCGGCGTGTCGTAGCTCGCGCGGGTGTCGACATCCCCGAGGAACTTGCCCTTGGCCCTGGCGACGTACGTGTCGTCACCGCCCTCGTCGATGAAGTACGCGTTGCTGCGCACCTCGGCCACCCCCATGCTGATGCGGTCGGCTTCGTA